>NZ_JBHSQO010000011.1:0-201048 GCF_042658445.1 Saccharothrix lopnurensis
CCCGTCTCGTCCGTGGTCTGCACCTTCACCACACCATCGAGCAACAACAACACATGAGTGTCTTTCGCGTCCTGCTCCATCACCTCGCGGTCGGCCGTGTAGCGCACGACCGTCCCGATCTCCAGCAGTTCCTGCCTCGTGCTCTCCCGGAGCCGGCCCAGCAGGCTGTTGCCGGGCCACGACACACCCCGGCCCAGCGCCGCGGTCGGCGCCGGCAGCGGACCGGTGGCGCCCGCGGTCCGCGCCGCGCGGCCGGCGCCCCGGGCGGGGGGTTCGGTCGGCGGGTACGCCGCCGCGCCCGGCTGCTCCACCCGGCCCGTGATCGCCTCGGCGGGCCCGCGACCGCGCGGGTCGCGGGCGCCGGGCGGGAACCCCTCGACGAAGCCCTCGAACGCGGCCCGCCCCCTGCGGATCGGCTCAGGCATGGTCACCCCCCTCCCGGTTCGCGCGGCCGGCGTTGTGCCGGTGGCGCTGGAGCGCGCCCTTGACCGCGCCGTGCGTGGTGTTCAGCGGTTCCGCCGTCCCGGCGACGCCGCACCCGAGTGCGTGGACGACCGGCGCGGCGGAGGCGGTGGCCACCGGTTCCGCCGGGCCCGGTAATCGGGTGGGTTCGCGGGCGCGGCGCGCCGGCGGCGCCTTCCGCCGGACGTCGTCCACCGCGTTGACCGGGGTGTCGCCGGTGAGGCTGATCAGGCCGTCCTCCTCCCCGTGCGGCGGGGCCTGCCGCAGCCGGCACCCCCGGTCGACCACCCGGTCACGCATCCTGGTGCCCACCCGGCGGCGCTCTTCCCTGTCGTCCACGTCATCCACGGCGTACAAATCGCAACTCCCCGAGGCGCAGGTCGGCCAACGACTCGTTCTATGTCGGCTGTGGAGGCCCGCGGCACGAGGGCCCCCGCTCCCGACTACTTCGGTTCCGGTTCAGGTTCCGGTTCCGCCAACGGCGCCTGCCGCGCGGTCGGCAGTCCCGTCGGCAGCCCGGTGGGCAACCCCGCCGACCGCGCGGTCGGCAGTCCCGTCGGCAGTCCCGTCGGCAGTCCGGTCGACCGCACCGTCGACAGCCGGGGGGACACCGGTTCCCCGGTGTCCAGGCCCGCCGCCATCGCCACCGCCCGGTCCCACTCCGGGTCGGAGGCGTAGTCCGCGTGCCGGTTCACGCCGGGCGCCCAGCGGCGACCGGGGAACGGCCCCCGCTGCGGGTCGGGCAGCCAGTGGTCGCCGCCGAGCACCAGCGCGCCCGTCGGCCCCCGCCGCGCGGGCGGCAGCGCCCCGGTCGTGCCGTCCGCCCGGAAACCCACCCCGAGCAGCGCCTCGTCGAACACCTGGCGGTCCCACGTGGTCACCGCGCCGCCCAGCGCGTCGGTGCCCCGGCACAGCGCCCGCCACCGCCCGCCCAGCCGCCCGGAGAGCGAGGCCAGCGAGCTGTGCGGCACCACCGCCGGGAACGCCCGCGAGTACGCCCACTGGAGCTGGGAGCCCGCGGTGACCAGGCCCAGCCGCTCGGCCTGCTCCGGCGGCAGCTCCTCCAGCAGCCGGGCCGCCGCCACCGCGGTGAGCAGGCTGCCCTGGCTGTGCCCGGCGAGCACGACCCGGGTGCCGGGGTCGGCCAGGTGCTCCCGCACCCGCGCCACCAGCTCCGGCACCACCTTCAGCGCGTAGCAGGGCGGCACCACGGGGTGCGCCTCGCGCGGCCAGAACGCCGCCAGGTCGGCCAGCACCCCCACCTGCCGGGCCTTGTCCGGCCGCCGCGCGGCCAGGTGGACCGCCCGCAGCAGCGCCAGCGCCAGCAGGGCCAGCACCACCACGCCGAAGGTGGACACGGGCCGCGACCACTCCGGCGGGTCCACCTCCTTCAGCCGCAGGAACACCGCGGGCACCGCGCCGGTCACCAGCACGACCGCCAGCCCCAGCACGGCCTGGTGGCTGTGCCGCCGCTGCCACCGCGCCCACCACCAGGCGCGGGCCGCGCGCTTGACGTCCCGGGGACGCCCGGCGTGCAGCAGGGCCGCCTCGCGCGCCCACTCCTCCCGGCGCCGCAGCGAACTCCACCGCAGCATCCCGGTCGTCGCCGCGACCGCCAGCCCGGCGGCCAGCGCCAGCACCCCGGCCACGCCCCACAGCAGCACGATGTAGGAGTAACCGCGCGGCAGCCTGCCGAACCCGAGCACGCCCCGCAGCGCCAGCGCGAGCCCCGCGCCGAAGCCGCCGCCGAGCATCGCCGCCACCGCCACCACCGGCGCGGCCATCCAGCCGCCCGCCCACGGCCGCAGCCCGCGCGGCTGCGCCGACCAGGCGCGCCGGGCCAGCAGCGCGGCGGGCACCAGCAGCAGCCCGATCAGCAGGCACACCAGCGCCGCCAGCGCGGCCACCAGCTGCACGGACAGGTCCGCGCCGGGCAGCCGCGGCGGCAGGTCCGCGCCCTGGTGCCACGCGGGCAGCCTGACCAGCAGCGCGGTGGCGGCCAGGAGCAGCAGCCACGCGCCGGTGTGCAGCACCCGGCGCGGTTCCCGGCCGAGCGCGGCGCGCAGCCACCGCCCGCCCCGGTGCGGCGCGGCGCCGGTCGGGTCGTCCAGCAGCACCGCGCCCAGCGCCGCCACCGCGACCAGCGCGATCCCGGCCGCCCAGCACACCGCGATGGCGCGCCCGTGCCAGCCCGGCGCGGGCAGCGGCCCCGCCGGACCGCCCAGCGCGACCGCCACCCCCGTGCCCAGGCCCGCGACCAGGTGCAGCACCCGCAGCGCGGGCGTGTCCGGGTCGGCGGCCACCAGCGCGCCCGGCAGGCCGGAGGACGGGTCGGCCGCCGCGGGCGGCCCGGTGCGCCCGATCCGCCAGTCCACGCTCGACATCCGGTGCAGCACCAGCAGGACCAGCGCGATCGGGGCCGTGCCGACCAGCGCCCGCACCCACGGCGCCCCGCCCGCCCACGTCCGCCCCCACGGGCACCCCGAGCCGGGCGCGAGGCACTGCGCGGCCACCAGGTCCAGGCTGATCACCCCGAGCTGCGCCACCAGCAGCACGGTCAGCAGCAGCGCCGCCAACCGCAGCAGCGCGCGCAGGCAGGTGCCCAGCAGGCGCGCGGGCACGCTGCCGGCGGGCGTCGGCGGCAGCATCCAGTGCGCCACGTTGGCCAGCGCGAACGGGAACAGCAGCGCCCACGTCGCCTTGGCCAGGCCGCCGGAGGTCATGCGGCCCCACACGTAGCCCTCGACCACCCGCGAGACCGGCCGCCCGCCCGCCTGGAGCACCGGTCCGGGCGCGGGCCTGCGCAGCCGGTCGGCCGGGCGCACGACGCGGCCCAGCCCGTCGCCCGCCACGTCCACCGCCGCGACCGCGTCGACCAACGACTCCGGGGTGGTGCCCTGGACACCGTGCACCCGCAGTTCGACCACCCTCGTGTCGGGGCCGGGAATGAGCACCAAACCTCCAGCGAGCCTCAGGCCACCTGGCCATAGTGGTGCATCGGCCACACTTGGCGTCGACTTCCGGGGACCCGGCGTGGCGGGCGGTATGGTCGGACGAACCCGATATGGAGGAATCCACGATGACCGCCGAGAGGCTCCAACACCGCAACGGCGTCGACTTCGCCGTGGCGGACCTCTCCCTGGCCGAGTACGGCCGCAAGGAGATCCGGCTGGCCGAGCACGAGATGCCGGGCCTGATGGCGTTGCGCCGCGAGTACTCGGAGGTCTACCCGCTCAGGGGCGCGCGGATCTCCGGCTCGCTGCACATGACCATCCAGACCGCCGTGCTCATCGAGACGCTGGTGTCGCTGGGCGCCGAGGTCCGCTGGGCCTCGTGCAACATCTTCTCCACCCAGGACCACGCCGCCGCGGCCGTGGTCGTCGGCCCGCACGGCACCGTCGAGGAGCCGCGGGGCGTGCCGGTGTTCGCCTGGAAGGGCGAGACGCTGGAGGAGTACTGGTGGACCGCGGAGTCCATGCTGACCTGGCCCGACGGCACCGGCCCGAACATGATCCTGGACGACGGCGGCGACGCGACGCTGCTGGTCCACAAGGGCGTGCAGTACGAGAAGGCGGGGGTCGTCCCGGAGGCCGGGGCGGACGACCCGGAGGAGTGGCGGATCATCCTGGAGACGCTGCGCCGCTCGCTGGCGGCCGACCCGGGCAAGTGGACGGGGATCGCCGGGGGCATCCGGGGCGTGACCGAGGAGACCACCACCGGCGTGATGCGCCTGTACCAGCTGGCCGCCGCCGGCGACCTGCTGTTCCCCGCGATCAACGTCAACGACGCGGTGACCAAGTCGAAGTTCGACAACCGCTACGGCATCCGCCACTCGCTGGTCGACGGCATCAACCGCGGCACGGACGTGCTGATCGGCGGCAAGGTGGCCGTGATCTGCGGCTACGGTGACGTGGGCAAGGGCGCGGCGGAGTCGCTGCGCGGCCAGGGCGCCCGGATCGTGGTCACCGAGATCGACCCGATCTGCGCCCTCCAGGCGGCCATGGACGGCTACGACGTCCAGGTGCTCGACGACGTGCTCGACCGGGCCGACCTCGTCATCACCACCACCGGCAACAAGGACGTGGTGACCGCCGAGCACATGTCCCGGATGAAGCACCAGGCGATCCTGGGCAACATCGGCCACTTCGACAACGAGATCGACATGGCCGGCCTCCAGCGCTACCCGGGCATCCGGCGGATCAACATCAAGCCGCAGGTCGACGAGTGGGTTTTCCCGGACGGCCACTCGATCATCGTGCTGTCCGAGGGCCGCCTGCTGAACCTGGGCAACGCCACCGGCCACCCGAGCTTCGTGATGTCCAACTCGTTCTCCAACCAGGTGATCGCGCAGGTCGAGCTGTTCACCAAGCACGAGGAGTACGACCGGGAGGTCTACCGGCTGCCGAAGAAGCTGGACGAGAAGGTCGCGCGCATCCACCTGGAGGCGCTGGGCGGCCGGCTCACCAAGCTGACCAAGGACCAGGCCGAGTACATCGACGTGGACGTCGAGGGCCCGTACAAGGCGGACCACTACCGCTACTGACGCCGTCCGCTACCGACGCCGTCCGGGGCGGTCGGGACCCGCGGGTCCCGACCGCCCCGCCGCGTCCGCGCCCTCAGGTCCACTCGACGCCGATCCCGGCCACGCCGGGGCCGACGTCCTCGAAGTAGGCGCTGACGAAGCCGCCCAGCCCGCACACCAGCTCCTCCAGGTCCACCGGCGGGGACGCGGCGTCGGGCCGGAACTGCTTGGTGCACCGGGCGGGCAGGGTGCGGCGGCTGAAGGCGACCTGGAGCAGGTAGCCGCGGCACGCCCCGCGGAACGTGCGGTGGTGGCCGGGGGTGGGGCCGCCGGTGTCGTCGACCACGGTGAAGCTGAAGACGTGCTCCTCGCCCTCGGCGAGCCTGCGGTCGAACAGCAGCTCGAACGCGAGCCCGCGGGCCGAGGGCTGCCGCCGCGTGCGGCCCAGCCGGCAGCCCTCGCCGGGGCGCACCAGCGCGTTGTCGACCAGGCTGCCCTCGTCGCCCCGGTGTACGGCCAGGAACCGGTCGGGCCCGGCCTTGGCCGCGCGCACCACGAGCCGCGTGGTGATCGACCGCTGCTCCCGCTCGGGCCCGACCAGCACGGTGTCGTGCACGGACAGCACGTCCAGGTCGGTGTTGGCGCCGATGTCGGTGACGGCCGCGAACTCGGCCGGCAGCGGCGCGGGGGACAGCCACGTCGGCCGGGCGGGCCGGGGTTGGGGGCGGTGGCCGACGAGCGCCACCAGGGACTCCGGCGGCAGCTTCAGCACGGTCTCCAGCGCCCGCACGGTGGCGATCGCGCGCGGCACCTCGGGGTGTCGCAGGCCGCGCTGCCAGTAGCTGAGCGTGGACTGCCCCACCTGCACGCCCTGCTGCTCCAGGTGGGCGCGCAGCCGGGCCAGCGAGAGCCCGCGGTGCGCGATGGCGTCGTGCAGGGCCCGGTGGAACGGCCCGTAGCGCAGCGTCTCGGCGAGCGCGTTCGGCAGGCCCCCGGTCGACAGCCCTCCGGTCGGCAGCCCTCCGGTCGACAGGCCCCCGGTGGGGTGGCCCCCGGCGGACAGGCCCCCGGTCGGGTGGCCCACCGGTTCGTCCACCGGTCTGGCGTGCCCGGAATCCGCGGTCACCGCGGCACCACCCTTTCGCGCAACCGGAAATGGGCTTCACCGTAGTCACTCGATCTGGTGATCGAAAGGATCTCTCATCACCCGACTGGGCGACATGATGCCGCCGAACGTGGAGGAGCACTGCCCCTTAGGGTGTTCTTCGTGGGAAAACTCGTCGTGATCGAGGGCCTGGACGGCGCCGGCAAACGCACCCTCGCCAAAGCCCTCACCGACGCGCTGGACGCCCGCGGCCTCCGCGTCGCGACCGGCGCGTTCCCCCGCTACGAGCAGGACGTGCACGCCGAACTGGTGCGCGACGCGCTGCACGGCAGGCTGGGCGACCTGACCGACTCGGTGCACGGCATGGCCGTGCTCTACGCCCTGGACCGGCGGGCCGCGGCCGACGGCATCCGCGCCGACCTGCGCGGGCACGACGTGGTGCTGCTCGACCGGTACGCCGCCTCCAACGCCGCCTACGGGGCGGCCCGGCTGCGGCAGCCCGCGGACGGGGGGTTCGTCGAGTGGCTGCGGACCCTGGAGTTCGACCGCTTCGGCCTGCCGGTGCCCGACCTCCAGCTGCTGCTGCGCGTGCCCGCCGACGTCGCGGCGGACCGCGCCGCGCGGCGGGAGGCGGAGGAGGCCAGGGACCGCGACCTCTACGAGACCGACGGCGGCCTCCAGGCCCGCTGCGCCGCCGCCTACGACGAACTGGCCGCGGCGGGCTGGGTGTCGCCGTGGGAGGTGCTGGACGGCACCGCTGACCTGCGCGTGGACGCCCTCGTCGACCGCTGGTTCACCCGTTGGTCGGACGACGGGGGAGCGGTGTAACGAAACGTGACGGCCAGGCCGATGACCCGCTGAAGATCCGGGTTCGGCGAGGCGAGGCGGTCACGTGCAACGGCGACACAGAGTGGTCACGGACTGGACCCGTCCGGCGACCAGCGGCGATGACCACCGGTCGGTGCGGGGGCTGCCGGCCGTTAGTGGGACGATGTCGGGTATGAAGGCACGCGTGCTCGTCGTGGACGACGACCCCGCCCTGGCGGAGATGCTGACCATCGTGCTGCGGGGCGAGGGCTTCGACACCGCCGTGGTGGGCGACGGCGCCCGCGCCCTGCCCGCGCTGCGCGAGCTCAAGCCGGACCTGGTCCTGCTGGACCTCATGCTGCCCGGCATGAACGGCATCGACGTCTGCAAGGCCATCCGCTCCGAATCGGGTGTGCCGATCGTGATGCTGACGGCCAAGAGCGACACCGTGGACGTGGTGCTCGGCCTGGAGTCGGGCGCCGACGACTACGTGGTCAAGCCGTTCAAGCCGAAGGAGCTGGTCGCGCGCATCCGCGCCCGCCTGCGGCGCACCGAGGCCGAACCCGCCGAGGTGCTCCAGATCGGCGACCTGACCATCGACGTGCCCGGCCACGAGGTGCTGCGCGAGGGCAGGCCGATCCAGCTCACCCCGCTGGAGTTCGACCTGCTCGTGGCGCTGGCCCGCAAGCCGCGCCAGGTGTTCACCCGCGAGGTGCTGCTGGAGCAGGTCTGGGGCTACCGGCACGCCGCGGACACCCGCCTGGTCAACGTGCACGTCCAGCGGCTGCGGTCCAAGGTCGAGCGCGACCCGGAGCACCCCGAGGTGGTGCTGACCGTGCGCGGCGTCGGGTACAAGGCGGGTCCTCCGTGATCGGCGGCGCGCCGACCGGGTGCGGATGACCCGGCCCGCCCGGCGCAGGCTGCTCGACCCCGTGGTGCGCGAGGCGCGCCGCGCGGTCGAGCGCGCCCGCCGCCGGGCGGTCGCGTTCGGCGAGCTGTGGCGCCGCTCCCTCCAGCTGCGGGTCGTGGTCAGCACCCTGGCGCTGTCCTCGGCCGTGGTGTTCGTGCTGGGCATGGTGCTCCAGGTGCAGATCACCGACCAGCTGCTCCAGGACAAGATCCAGGCGGCGGTCCGGCAGACCGACGCCAGCGCGGCGGCCATCCAGCCCGAGATGGCGGGCCTCAACCCCGGCCCGGACAGCGTCAAGGCGCGCTTCACCCTCGCCCTGACCAAGCTCACCAGCTCCGGCGTCGACCTCGACCCCGCCGGCTCCGGCGCGGGCGCGTTCGAACCCGTGCTGTGGGACCCGGAGCAGGTCGGCGCGGACGGCCTGCCGGTCGCCGTCGGCCCCTACCGCGAGGTGCCGCGCGGCCTGTTCGACATGCTCGGCGAGGCCAGCACCGGCTACCAGATCACCACCGTCGAGCGGGAGACCGGGCCGACGACGTTGCTGGTCGTGGGCAAACCGGTGAGCACCTCGTCCCGCGCCATGCACCTGTACCTGCTGTTCCCGCTGACCGGCGAGCAGACCACCGCGGAGGTCGTGCAGAACACCCTCGTCGTCGGCGGCCTGGTGCTGCTCCTGCTGCTCGCCGTGATCGCGAACCTGGTCACCCGGCAGGTCGTGCGGCCGGTGCGGCAGGCCGCCGAGATCGCCGAGCGCTTCGCCGACGGCGACCTCGACGAGCGGATGCCCGTCATCGGCGAGGACGACGTGGCGCGGCTGGCCGAGTCCTACAACGAGATGGCCGCCAGCATCCAGCGGCAGTTCCACCAGCTGGAGGCGTTCGGGCAGCTCCAGCGCCGGTTCACCTCCGACGTCTCGCACGAGCTGCGCACCCCGCTGACCACCGTGCGGATGGCCGCCGACGTGCTGCACGCCTCCCGCGAGCAGTTCCCCGGCGGCCTGGCCCGCTCCACCGAGCTGCTGGTGGACGAGCTGGACCGGTTCGAGTCGCTGCTGGGCGACCTGCTGGAGATCAGCCGCCTGGACGCGGGCGTGGAGGAGCTGGCCGCCGAGCTGGTCGACGTGCGCGTGCTGGCCCGCCGCGCCCACGACGCGGTGCGCGCCATCGCCAACAGCAGCGGCTCGGCGATCGTGGTGGACCTGCCCGACCACGAGGTGCTCGCCGAGGTCGACGCCCGCCGGGTCGAGCGCATCCTGCGCAACCTGCTGGCCAACGCCGTCGACCACGGCGAGGGCCTGCCGGTCGAGCTGACCATGCGCGGCGACGACCACGCGATCGCGGTGACCGTGCGGGACCACGGCGTGGGCCTGCGGGCGGGCGAGGCGGACCTGGTGTTCAACCGCTTCTGGCGCGCCGACCCGTCCCGCAACCGCCGCACCGGCGGCACCGGCCTGGGCCTGTCGATCAGCCTGGAGGACGCCCGCCTGCACGGCGGGTGGCTGGAGGCGTGGGGCGAGCGCGGCCACGGCGCGGTGTTCCGGCTGACCGTGCCGTGCCGGCGCGGGCACGAGGTCACCGGCAGCCCGCTGCCGCTGGTGCCGCCCGGCCTGCCGGTGGTCGACCCGGTGCCGGAGGCCCCGGAACCGGTCGAGGAGGTCGAGCTGACCGAGGAGGAGATCACGTGGCAGCCCGCCCGGCCGGTCACCGGCGAACGCGAGGAGGTCCGGTGAGGCCGCGGCAGGCGCTGCTCGCGCTGCTCGTGCTGCTGACGGCTTCGGGCTGCGCGGCGATCCCCACCGCGACCTCCCCGATCGCGGTCAACACCTCCGCGGGCCGCGCCACCAAGACCGCCGCGATCCAGCCCGCCCGGGACATCGACCCGCTCACCCTGGTCCGCGAGTTCGTCAACGCCACCGCCGACCCCGAGGACGGCTACGCGGCGGCCAAGGCGTACCTCACCGACGCGGCCAAGGAGAGCTGGAACACCAGGAGCACGCCGACGATCATCGACCCGACGTTCAACACCGTGCCGACGGGGCTCGGCGCGGAGGACGACGACGGGGCCCGCACCGTGCTGCTCCAGGGCAAGAAGGTCGGCCGGCTCCAGCTGGAGGACAACTCGTTCGTCGAGCTCGTCGGCAACGTCGACACCGCCATCGGCGTCGCCCGCGACGCGGACGGACAGTGGCGCATCTCCCAGCCCCCCGACGGCATCTACGTGCCGCAGGGCGGGTTCAACCAGCACTACCGCCGGGTGACGCTGTTCTTCTGGAACTCCGACTTCAGCGTGCTCGTGCCCGACCCCCGCTACGTGGTGGTCGCGCCCTCCACGTCCATCCCCTACCGGGTGACGCAGTTGCTGCTCAAGGGGCCCGCGGTGGCCCTGCGCGGCGCGCTGGTGTCGGCCGTCCCGAACGGCGCCGAGCAGCGCAACAACACCACCGAGGCCGACGACGGGGCGCTGGAGGTCGACCTGACCAAGGTCGGCGACATCACCGCGGCGGTGCGCCGGAAGGCCGTGGCGCAGGTGGTGAAGTCGCTGACCGGGGTCAGCAGCAGCCGCATCCGGGTGCTCGTCGAGGGCCAGCCGATCCTCGCCGAGCGGGAGGAGTGGCGCTCCGCGGACGTGGACACCGGCGAGGCCCTCACCACCCCCGGCGCCGGCCTCACCGGGATGCTGCTGACCGGCGGTCGGCTGCGGCGGGTCAACGGCGAGCAGGTCGCCGGCCCCGCGGGCACCGGCGAGTACCAGGCCGTCAGCGCCGCCCAGTCCCTGGACGGCAACCGGCTGGCCGTGGTGGGCCGGGTGGGGGAGGGCTCGGTCCGGCTGCGCGTGGGCGGCGTGAACGACGGGCTGGGCCAGGTCGACCTGGCCGCCACCTCGATGACCAGGCCGACGTGGGTGCCCAGCGGGCAGCAGGACGAGCCCAGCGGCGAGGTGTGGACCGTCGTCGACCGGACCAACGTGGTGCGGGTGGTCGCCACCGAGACCGGGTGGACCGCGCGCACGGTCAACGCCTCCGAGCTGGCGCTGCACGGGCCGATCACCGAGCTGCGGCTGTCCCGCGACGGGACGCGGGTGGCGGCGGTGGCGGGCGGGCGGCTGCTCGTGGCGGCCGTGGTGCGCGGGCAGGACTCGGCGGTGACGCTGCGCTCGCCGCGCAACCTCCAGCCGTCGCTGGTCGGCGCGACCGCGCTGTCGCTGGACTGGCTGGCGCAGGACGTCCTCGTGGTGAGCACGTCGCTGGCGTCCTGGCCCATCGCGAAGATCACCGTCGACGGGCTGGGCATCGAGCGCTACAACACCTCGAACCTGACCGCGCCCGTCACCTCGGTGACCGCCGCGCCGGGGCGCAACGTGCTCGCGGTGGACCAGAGCGGGCTGTGGAGCGCCGGCGACGTGGCCGACGTGTGGCGGGCCTCGCCGACCGAGGTCGACCGGGCCACCCAGGTCTTCTACCCGGGCTGACCACCGCTTTTTTCACCCGATCGGGAACCGCCGGGGCGGCTCCCGACCCCCCTTTTCCGTCGGTGGTCGCCGGCACGCTCGTTCCATGCTGATCACCCTGCTGTTCCCGCCCCGCTGCCCCGGTTGCCGCGCCTGGGGCGCGCTCGTGTGCGCCCGCTGCCTGGCCTGGTTCGGCCCGCCCCGGCGCGTCCGGGTCGCCGGCGCCGGCCCACCCGTGTACGCCCTGGCGCCCTACGCGGGGGCGGCGCGCGAACTCGTGCTCGCCTTCAAGGAGCGCGGGCGGCGGGACCTGGCCGCCGTCTTCGGCGCCCTGGTGGCCGCCGCCGTACCCGCCCTGCCGCTGACCGCCCCTCCGCCTGCCCCCGCCTCTTCCCCCTCGCCTTCCCGCACGCGCGCCCCCACCTCAGCGACCCCTGCTCCCCCTCCCCTCTACCGCTCTCCTCCCACGTCCCCCTCGCCTCCCTCTCCGGTCTCGCCTCCCTCTTCTCCCTCTCTTCCCACTTCTCCCGCTTGCGCGCTGCCGTGGCTGGTGCCCGTCCCGTCCCGATCATCGGCGGCCAGGGCCAGGGGCGGTTCCCACGTGCTGAGAATGGCACGCGCGTCCGGCTTTCCCGTGGCCCCCGCACTGGGTTTCGCGAAAGGGGTTCGCGATTCGGTCGGGTTGGACCCGGCGGCCCGACGGGCGAATCTGGCGGGTCGCGTGCGGATCGTTCCGGGTGGGCTGCCACCGCCCGGAACAGCGGTTGTCCTGCTGGACGACGTGGTCACGACAGGTTCGACGGCACGAACCTGTATTTCGGTGTTGGAATCGGGCGGGTTCCGGGTATCCGGTGTACTCGTACTGACGACTGCGCGATGAAGCCACCCGGTCGAGTGATTCACGTCGGGAACCTCCCGACCCGCTCGTCCGTTAGGCGGATGTGAGGGCCATGCAGGGGCTGTTCGACGTAACCGCGCTGCCGGTGGATGTCCGCGACCGGCAGGGCCGTTCGGGTGAGCCGTTCTCGTTGTGGTGCCTCGAAGCGCCTGTCAGGCGCGCGGCCGGTGCCGATTTTTCGTCGCTCTGCGTCACCGCGGGAAAAACTTGGGTTTCCCCCGCCCCGGGGGGTGTCGCAGCGGCGAATACCGGGCTAACGTCCACCGCTATCAGCGTTCCCGGCACGCGGGGAGGAGGCGAACAGCCCATGTCCCCGGCGCCGGTGGGACGCTGGGGGGCAACCCTCAGCGACAAGTCCGCGAAGCAGATCGCGAAGTAGATCGCGTATCCGGTGCCGAACGATCCAAAGCCACAGCTCGCCCCTAAGCGAGGGAGTCGTGTATGGACATCGTCGTTAAGGGCCGCAACGTCGAGGTGCCCGATCACTACCGGGTTCACGTCGCCGAAAAGTTGGCCCGGCTTGAGCGTTACGACCGCAAGGTCATCCGCTTCGACGTGGAGCTCTTCCACGAACCGAACCCCCGGCAGGCGAAGAACTGCCAGCGGGTGGAGATCACCGGCAAGGGACGGGGCCCGGTGATCCGCTCGGAAGCCTGCGCGGGCGACTTCTACGCCGCGCTGGACCTCGCGGTCGCCAAGTTGGAGAGCAGGCTGCGCCGCTCCCACGACCGCAGGCGCGTGCACCACGGACGGCGCGGTCCCACCTCGGTCGCCGAGGCGACCAGCGGACTCGCGGCCGCCCTCACCGCCGACACCGACGGCGGACAGGCCCGGATCGCCTGGCCCGGTCGCACCGCCGTGCTCGACTCCGAGCCGGAACCGGACTTCGACGGCATGGCGGAACTGCCGTCGCAGCGCTGGGAAGACGGCGTGGAGGACAACGAGCCGGGCCGCGTCGTGCGGGAGAAGGAGCACCCGGCCAAGCCCATGACCGTCGACCAGGCCCTCTACGAGATGGAACTCGTGGGCCACGACTTCTACCTGTTCTCCGACGCCGACTCCGGCCGTCCGAGCGTCGTCTACCGCCGGAAGGGGTTCGACTACGGCGTGATCAGGCTGGCCTGATCCCCACCTGACCACGGTCCCCCCCACCACACGACCAACCCCCGGCGTCTCCGACGCCGGGGGTCCAAACCCGTCCCCACCGCGCGAGTCGTACGCTCAGACCCACCGTGTCGTACGTTCAGGACCCCCGAGTTCAACGTTCGCGACCCCCGAGTTCAGTGTTCAGGACCCCCGAGTTCAGTGTTCAGGACCCCCGAGTTCAGTGTTCGGGCTCCCAGGTTCACTGTTCGGGATCGTCGAGTCGATCGTTCGGAGTCCTGAGTTCGGCGTTCGAGCCCTCGGGTGGGCCGTTCGGGCCCCCGGTCCGCCGCCCGGGCCCCTGGGTCAGCCCTCAGGCCCCGGGTTGGCCCATTGAGAGCCCAGGTTCGGCGTTCGATCCCCGGGCCCGACGTCCGAGACCCATGAGCCGGGCGTCCAGGGCCCGGCGGCGTCCTGGCCGGAGCATCGCGTGTCGCCCGACCGGGCGTACCTCGCGTCCTCCGGGCGGCGTCCACCGGATCACCGCGCGTCCTCCACCCCGGCACCGCGCGGCCCCCGACCGGCCCGCCACCCGGCCTTCCGGCCCCGCCGCCGCAGGTAGATCAACTACTCGTCCGGGGTCCGTCACGGGGTGTTTCGCACCCCTTCCTACCTGTGTCTGTGCACACACCTTCACGACTTGCCTACGATGGCAGTCGGTGAGGGCTCGCCATGCCGTGACGAGCCGCTGGAAGGCGCCCGCCCCGGGCGCTCGCGATGAGGTAATGAGGTCGACCCGGATGGTGCTGTCCCGACTGCTCCGCGCTGGCGAGGGCAAGATGCTCAAGCGCCTGCGCAACATCGCAGCGCACATCAACGCCCTCGAAGACGACGTCGTCGACCTCTCCGACGCGGAGTTGCGTGCGAAGACCGAGGAGTTCCGCCGCCGCCACGCCGACGGCGAGTCGCTCGACGAACTGCTTCCCGAGGCGTTCGCCGTGGTCAGGGAGGGCGCCACGCGCACCCTGGGCCAACGGCACTTCGACGTCCAGCTGATGGGCGGCGCTGCGCTGCACCTCGGCCAGATCGCCGAGATGCGCACCGGTGAGGGCAAGACCCTGACCTCGGTGCTGCCCGCCTACCTGAACGCCCTCGCGGGCAAGGGCGTGCACGTCGTCACCACGAACGACTACCTGGCCCGACGTGACGCGGAGTGGATGGGCCGCATCCACCGCTTCCTGGGCCTGACCGTCGGCGCGATCCTGTCGGAGATGACCCCCGAGCAGCGGCGGGTCTCCTACAACGCCGACATCACCTACGGCACGAACAACGAGTTCGGCTTCGACTACCTGCGCGACAACATGGCGTGGAGCCGGGACGAGATGGTCCAGCGGGGCCACTTCTTCGCCATCGTCGACGAGGTCGACTCGATCCTCATCGACGAGGCCCGCACCCCGCTGATCATCTCCGGCCCCGCCGACCAGTCGTCCCGCTGGTACGTCGAGTTCGCGCGCCTGGCCACCAGGATGCGCCGCGACGTGCACTACGAGGTGGACGAGCGCAAGCGCACCATCGGCGTCACTGAGGCCGGCGTGCAGTTCGTCGAGGACCAGCTCGGCATCGACAACCTGTACGACTCGACCAACACCCCGCTGGTCGGCTACTTCCAGAACGCGATCAAGGCCAAGGAGCTCTTCGCCAAGGACAAGGACTACATCGTCCGCAACGGCGACGTCATGATCGTCGACGAGTTCACCGGCCGCGTGCTCGCCGGTCGCCGCTACAACGAGGGCATGCACCAGGCGATCGAGGCCAAGGAAGGCGTCGAGATCAAGGCCGAGAACCAGACGCTGGCCACGATCACCCTCCAGAACTACTTCCGCCTCTACGAGAAGCTCGGCGGCATGACCGGTACCGCCGAGACCGAGGCGGCGGAGTTCCACCAGACCTACAAGCTCGGCGTGGTCCCCATCCCGACCAACCGCCCGATGCAGCGCAAGGACGAAGCCGACCTCGTCTACAAGACCGAGGAGGCCAAGTTCGAGGCGGTCGCCGACGACATCGCCGAGCGGTACGAGAAGGGCCAGCCGGTCCTGGTCGGCACGACCAGCGTCGAGCGCTCCGAGTACCTCTCCAAGCTGCTCGTCCAGAAGGGCATCCCGCACGAGGTGCTCAACGCCAAGCAGCACGAGCGCGAGGCGCTGATCATCGCCAAGGCCGGCCGCAAGGGCGCCATCACCGTCGCCACCAACATGGCGGGCCGCGGCACCGACATCGTCCTGGGCGGCAACCCCGACATCATCACCGACCACGAGCTGCGCGAACGCGGCCTCGACCCGGTGGAGGCGCCCGAGGAGTACGAGGCCGCCTGGGCGAAGCTGATCGAGGACATCACCACCGAGGTCAAGTCCGAGGCGGAGGAGGTCCGCGAGGCGGGCGGCCTCTACGTGCTGGGCACCGAGCGGCACGAGTCGCGGCGCATCGACAACCAGCTGCGCGGCCGCTCCGGCCGGCAGGGCGACCCCGGCGAGTCCCGCTTCTACCTGTCGCTGAAGGACGAGCTCATGCGCCGCTTCAACGCGGCCATGGTCGAGACCGTCATGACGCGGCTCAAGGTGCCGGACGACGTGCCGATCGAGCACAAGATGGTCACCCGGGCCATCCGCAGCGCCCAGACGCAGGTCGAGCAGCAGAACTTCGAGATCCGCAAGAACGTCCTCAAGTACGACGAGGTCATGAACGAGCAGCGCAAGGTGATCTACGCCGAGCGCCACCGCGTGCTCGACGGCGAGGACCTGCGCGACCAGGTGACCCACATGATCACCGACGTGGTCGGCGAGTACGTCGACGGCGCGACCTCCGAGGGCTACTCCGAGGACTGGGACCTCGACAAGCTGTGGACGGCGCTCAAGACGCTGTACCCGATCACCCTCGACTACAAGAAGCTGATCGAGGCCGACGACGACGTCACCCGCGAGTCGCTGAAGGCGCTGCTCCAGGAGGACGCCCTCGCCGCCTACGAGGCGCGGGAGTCGGACATCGACGGGCGCGTCGGCGAGGGCGCCATGCGCGAGCTGGAGCGCCGCGTCCTGCTCTCGGTGCTCGACCGCAAGTGGCGCGAGCACCTGTACGAGATGGACTACCTCAAGGAGGGCATCGGCCTGCGGGCGATGGCCCAGCGCGACCCGCTGATCGAGTACCAGCGGGAGGGCTTCGACATGTTCAACTCCATGTTGGAGGCCCTGAAGGAGGAGTGCGTCGGCTTCCTGTTCAACCTCCAGGTCGAAGCGGCCGAACCCGAGCCCGCGCCCGAGCCGCCGGTCCAGGTCTCGATCGCCAACGGCGGCCCGCTGGCCGGCAGCCGGGCCCGCGCCCGAGCCGCTGCCGCCGCGGCGGCCCAGCAGGAGGCGGAAGCCGCCAACCAGGCCCCCGCCGGCCCGGCCCTGGCCCAGCTCCAGAGCGGCAACGCCATCCCGCCCGCCCTGCGCGGCAAGGGCCTGGAGGGTCAGGAGCAGCAGGGCCTGACCTACTCGGGTCCGTCGGAGAGCGGTGACACGCAGACCAAGGGCGGCGGCGGTCCGCGCCAGGGTGGCGGTGGCGGTGGCGCCGGCGGTGCCACGCGCAAGGAACGCCGCGCGGCGGCCCGTGCCCAGGCCAAGGGGCAGCGCAAGCAGCCGTAACACGCGGCGACGCGTACGAGCACGCACGGGAAGCGGGGCACCGGCCGAGGCCGGTGCCCCGCTTCCGGCGTTTTGCCAGTTCGTGCTTCGCGATCACCGTGCTTTGCGATCGCCGGGCTCCGCGATCACCGCGAACCCGCGGCCCGCACGGCGCCCGCACGGTCGCCGGGCCCTGATCCGCGACCTCAGGCGAACTCTCAGGCTGCGCCGGGCAACGCTTCGGGTGTGCCGGGCAACCGCCGAGCAACGCTTCGGGCTGCGACTTCGGTCCCGGCTTGGTCATGACCTGACCAGGGCTGCGGGTGGCGGAGCCTGCGGGCGGTGGTGCGTTGCCGGTGGGGCTGGCAGGGCGTGGTCAGTGGGGCGGTCGGCTGCGGGGCAGGGCGTGGCCGGGTCCATGGATTTTGGGGCGGCCAGGGGCGGCGGTGGGGGCTCCGGGGCGGCCTTTGGTCACGTAGCTCCCGTGGGGGCGCGGGCGGGGTCGGTGGCGGGTCTGTGGCTGGGTCTGAGCTGTTCGTCACGGGCGGCTGGGGCGGCTGGGGCGGCTGGGGCGGGTTGGGTACGGAGTGGGGTGGTTGCTCGGGCGTCCATTTCATCAACCGATGGCCGTAACGGTGTTTCCGTACATGGTTGGGGTGGTGATCACCCGATCGTGTGGCGGGAGTCGGTGGGGACCGGGGGTGCGGGCAAGAGGCGAGGGGCAGGGGGCAAGAGGCGAGGAGCAGGGGTCGGCGAGGGGTCAGGGCAGCAGGTGGAACTCGGTGCACCGCCAGCGGTCGCCCTGGCGCTCCACCCTCGCCGCGAAGGCGCGGGTCCGCGTGGGCATGTGCAGGGTCCCCGCCAACTCGGCCGCGTCCGACGACACCCGGCACAGCCGGTAGCGGCCGAGGCGGGTCCGGCCTTTCGTCACCGCCCCCGCCAACGCGGACACCGCCGGTGGCGCGAAGGTCTTGGCCAGTTGGCTGGCCGGGCGGCGGCCGCACAGGGCTTCCAGGGCCGGGATCAGGAAGTGGCGCGCGTCCAGGGTGGTCGGGCGGGCCGCCGGAGGCGTCGGGGCCGCCGGGGCGGGCGGCGGTGCGGAGGGTCCCCACGACGGGGGCAGCGTGCGCAGTTGAGGTGGCATGCTGAACCGAGTGGGGAACCCCGCCGTACGTACCAAGATCACCTGATGGAGGCAGCGGGTGCGCGGACTGGTGCTCGACTTCGGCGGCGTGCTGACCGACCTCGGCGACGACCACACCGCCGCCGAACCGCCCCTCGTCACGGCCACCCGCCGCCTGCGCCGCGCCGGCGTCCGCACCGCCGTGCTCTCCAACGCCGACGGCCTGTGGCGACCGCCCACCGCCTGGTCACCGCTGTTCGACGTCGTCGTCACGTCCGGTGAGGCCGGCATCGCGAAGCCCGACCGGCGCGCCTACCTGCTCGTCGCCGAGCTCCTCGGGCTCCCACCGGACGAGTGCGTCTTCGTCGACGACCTCGCGGTGAACGTCCGCGGCGCCGTCGCGGCCGGCATGGTCGGCGTCCACCACCGGTCCGTCGACGCCACCCTGGAGGAGCTCGACGTCCTGCTACCGGGCTGACCTCCGCGCCACCTCGAAGCACAGCACCGCCGCCGCACTGGCCACGTTCAGCGACTCGACCCCCGCCGCCATGGGGATGGACAGCCACGCCGTCACGTGCGGCCGCACGTCCGCCGACACCCCCGCCGTCTCGCTGCCCAGCACGAACGCCGCCCGCTCGGGCAGGTCGAACCCGTACACGGTCCGCGGCGCGCCGGCGTCGAGCGCGTAGATCGGGTAACCCTCCGCGACCAGCGCCGCCACCGCCTCGGCGGCCGTCGCGCACTTGAGCACCGGGGCCCGGAACGCCACCCCCGCCGACGCCTTCACCACCAGCGGGTCGATCGAGGCCACGCCGCGGCGCGGCACCACGATCCCCTCCACGCCCGCGGCGGTCGCGGTGCGCAGGATCATGCCGACGTTCGCCGGCGTGGTGATGCCGTCCAGCACCAGCACGTGCCGGGGCCGCGAGCGCAGCCCCACCTCCAGCGGCAGCATCCGCGGCGCCACGACGTCCGCCAGCACGCCCTGGTCGTGCCGACCGTTGCCCGCCAGCACCTTCACCCGCTGCGCGGTGGCCCGCTGCACCCGCACGCCCCGCCTCGCGGCGGCGTCCAGGATCTCCCTGGCCGCGGGCCCGCGCGCGGTGTCGGCCAGCACCACCTTGTCGACCTCCAGCCGCGCGTCGTCCAGCGCTTCGAGCACCGGCTTGCGGCCGTAGACGGTGACGAACTTGTCCTTGGGCGAAACATCCACGGGAGCAGTGTCCTCCACCCGTTCGGGCCTTGTTTCTCCGCCGACAACCATGATGATCGTCACATGGCACCGCGCGACGAGGCGCACCGTCTGCTGGCTTCCGGTCAGGAGGCGGACGTCTACCTGCGTTCCGACGGCCTGCTGGTCAAGCGCAGCCGGGCGGGGCGCGACGCCCGACCCGAGGCCGAGCTGATGCGCTACCTGCGCCGGCACGGGCTGCCCGTGCCCCGGGTCGCCGCGTCCTCGGGAACCGACCTGGTCATGGAGTACGTGCCCGGCCCCCGCATGTCCGAGGAGGTCGACGCCAAGCCGTGGCGGGCCGGCGCGCTGGGGCGGGAGCTGGCCGAGCTGCACCGCAGGCTCGACGACGTGCCCCCGCCGGACTTCCTGCCCGGTGAGGGCGGTCTGCTGCACCTGGACCTGCACCCCGGCAACGTCGTGCTCGGCCCGGAGGGGCCCGTGGTGGTCGACTGGACCAGCGCCGGGCGGGGCGACCGCCGGGTCGACGTGGCGCTGAGCTGGCTGGTGATGGCGGTGGCGCCGCTGCGGCCGTTCAAGCGGCTGGCCCGGTCCCGGCTGCTCAAGGGCTTCCTGTCCGGCGTCGACGGCGGGGTGCGCGCGGCCATGCCCGCCGCCGCCGCGATCCGCCTGTCCCGGCGCCAGCGCGACGAAGCCGAGGTCAGCGCCGTGAGGCGGCTCGTCGCGGATTGCAGCGGCTAGCCTGGTCGGCATGCCCGACCGCCTGTCCGCGCTGGACGCCTCGTTCCTGTACCTGGAGGACTCCACGACGCCCATGCACGTCGGCGGGGTGGCGGTGTTCCGCCGGCCGCGCTCGGGCTTCGACTACGACCGGCTGGTCGGGCTCATCGAGGAACGGTTGTCGCTGGCGCCCCGCTACCGGCGGAAGGTCGTGCCCGTGCCGGGGCGGCTCGCGCGGCCCGTGTGGGTGGACGACCCGGACTTCGACGTCACCTACCACGTGCGGCGGTCCGCGCTGCCGAGACCGGGCAGCGACCAGCAGCTGCACGACCTGGTCGCCCGGCTGATGTCCCGCCCGCTGGACCACGCGCGGCCCCTGTGGGAGGTCTACCTGGTCGAGGGGCTCGCCCGGAACCGGATCGCGGTGGTCACCAAGACCCACCAGGCCGTGGTCAGCGGGCTGGGCGCGCCGGAGATCGGGCAGGTCATCCTGGACGTGTCCGCCACGCCGCGCCCGCCCGTCGAGTCGCTGTGGATGCCCTCGCCCGAGCCGAGCGGCCTGCAACTGGTGGCCGACGCGGTGGCGGAGGCCGTGCAGCGGCCCGGCGAGGTGGTGGAGAACGCCCGCTCGGCGGCCATGGACACGGTCGCCACGGTCCGCAAGGTGGTCGGCGTGTTCGGCGGCCTGGCCTCGGCGGTGCGCACGGCCGCGAACCCCGCGCCCGGCAGCCCCCTCAACGTGCGGATCTCGCCCCAGCGGCGGTTCGCGGTGGCGCGGGCGCGGCTGGACGACTTCCGCGCCGTGCGGCGGGCGCACGGCGGCACCGTCAACGACGGCGTGCTGGCCGTGCTGTCGGGCGCGCTGCGGACGTGGCTGCTCTCGCGCGGCGAGATCGTCACGGCCGGGACGACCATGCGGGCGATGGCGCCCATGTCGGTGCGCGACGACGAGGCGGGCGTGGCCGCGTACTTCGTGGACCTGCCCGTCGGCGAGCCGAACCCGGTGGTGCGGCTGCACCACGTGTCGCACGCGATGCGCGCCCACCAGGAGTCCGGGCAGTCGGTCGCGGCGCAGACGCTGGTCCGGTTCACCGGCTTCGCGCCGCCCACCCTGCACGCGCTGGGCGCGCGGGCGGCCTCGTCGTTCTCGCGGCGGCTGTTCAACGTGGTGGTGACCAACGTGCCCGGACCCCAGGTGCCGCTGTACGCGGCGGGGGCGAGGATGATCGAGATGTTCCCCGTGGTGCCGCTGGCCAAGACCCAGGCGCTGTCGATCGGGGTGACGTCGTACGACGGCGGGGTGTACTTCGGCTTGAACGCCGACCGGGACGCCATGTCCGATGTGGACGTGCTCGCGGCGATGGTGGAGGAGTCGGTGGAGGAACTGATGGGAACGGTGTCCGCATGAGGGTGTACCTCCCTGCGACCGTCGCGATGTTGCGCGACCTGGTGGACCAGGGGCAGTTCGTCCCGGTGGGCGGCACGGGGTTCGCGCTGACCCCCGCGCTGCGCGAGTCCTACGCGGCCGGTGACGCCGAGGAGCTGGAGTACGCGGCGATGCTCGACGCGGCGCGGGCGTCGCTGCGGCTGATCGCCGGCGACGACAAGGCCATGCCCCGGCGGGCGGTGGTGTCGGTCGACGTGGAGGGCGTGAAGCTGCGCCCGGACCTGGACTTCTCGGTGGTGAAGCTGTCGGGGCCGGTGCCGGTGAAGCAGGTCGCGGCCGTGCACCTGGACACGCAGGAGGCGGAGGACGACGTGCGCGCGGCGGCCGAGGTGATCGACGCGGCCGACCTGGGCGACCCGGACGCGGAGTTCACGCTGGGTGGGGCCGAGGACCACGAGCTGGCCTGGTACGCGTTGCAGGAGCTGCCGTTCCTGCTGGAGCTGATGTAGGTCCGGCGGGGTTCGGCGGGGTTTCGGCGGGCGGGCGGGGTTCGGCGCGGTCGGGAGCACCGGCCGGAAATTGTCGGACCCCGCCGGCAAGATAAAAGCAGGGGTCCCCTGGGCGGGGACTCCTGCGAAGCGCGCGCCCCGGGATCGTCGGACCCCGCCACCGCCCTCACATGCCCGGCGCCGGCTCCCACAGCTCGATCCGGTTGCCCTCCGGGTCCACGCACCACCCGAACCGCCCGAACTCCGACTCCTCGGTCTGCGGCAGCACCTCGACCCCGTTCGTGCGCAACCGCTCCAGCAGCAGCACCAGGTCGTCGACCCGGAAGTTGAGCATCGCCCGCTGCCCCGGCTCCCCGAGGTAGTCCGTGTCCTGCGCGAACAGCGCCAGCGTCGTGGTCTCCAACCCGTCCCAGTGGAACGTCACCGCGCCGCCGTCGCTCATCGGCACGCCCAGGGTCCTGCGGTACCACTCGGCCAGCCGCGCGGGGTTGCGGGCGCGCAGGAACACGCCGCCGATGCCGGTCACCTTCGCCACGGCTGCGCACCGTACTACCGCCGACCACCCCCGCCCGAGCGGGTGACGCTAGTCGTACTCCTCCAGCTTCCCGCGCGACTCCAGCAGCCTGCGCAGCGACGCCAGCCGCCCCGGCGACGCCGCACCGGTCTCCACCAGCGTGTCCAGCATGCAGTCCGGGTCCTCCGGCGCGCCCAGGTGCCCGCAGCCCGACGGGCACTCCTCGGCCATCGCCCCCATGCCCGGGAACGCGCCCACGATGTCGTCCGGCGTGATGTGCGCCAACCCGAAGGAACGGATGCCCGGCGTGTCCACGGCCCACCCGCCGCCGGGCAGCGGCAGCGCCACCGCCTGCGTGGACGTGTGCCGCCCCTTGCCGACGCCGCTGACCACGCCCACCGCCCGGTTGGCGTCCGGCACGAGCTTGTTGACCAGCGTCGACTTGCCCACCCCGGAGTGCCCGATCAGCGCCGACAACCGGTCGGTCAGGCGCTCGCGCAGCTCCGCCGGGTCCTCGTCCGACCGCGTCACGACCACCGGCAGGTCCAGCTCCGCGTACGCCGCCAGCAGCTCGTCCGGCGACGCCAGGTCGCTCTTGGTCAGGCACAGCAGCGGCCGGAGCCCCCCCGCGTACGCGGCGACCAGGCAGCGGTCGATGAACCCGCGCCGCGGCTGCGGCTCGGCCAGCGCCGACACGATCACCAACTGCTCGGCGTTGGCGACGACCACCCGCTCGAACGGGTCGGTGTCGTCGGCGGTGCGCCGCAACACGCTGCGCCGCTCGTCGACGCGCACGATCCGGGACAGCGTGTCCGGCTCGCCGGTGGTGTCGCCGACCAGTCCCACACGGTCGCCGACCACCACCGGGGTACGGCCCAGCTCCCGCGCGCGCATCGCCGTGACCAGCAGTGACGGGTCATCCTCCACCGCGCACGTCCACCGGCCGCGGTCCACGCCGACGACCATCGCGGGCACCGCGTCCGCGTGCTCGGGCCGGCGCTTGGTGCGCGGCCGGGTGCCCTTGCCCGGCCGCACCCGCACGTCCGACTCGTCCAGCCGCCGCCAGTCGCCGCGCGCCACGTCAGCGCGCTCCGAGCAGGGCCGCCCACATCCCCGGGAAGTCCGGGATCGTCTTCGACGTCGAGCCGACGTCGTCCACGGCCACCCCCTCGACCACCAGCCCGATGATCGCCCCCGCGGTGGCCATGCGGTGGTCGGCGTAGGCGCGCCACGGCCCGCCGTGCAGCGGCCGCGGCGTGATCACCAGGCCGTCCTCGGTCTCCTCGACCGCCCCGCCCAACCGGTTGATCTCGGCGGCCAGCGCGGCGATGCGGTCGGTCTCGTGGCCGCGGATGTGCGCCACGCCGCTGATCCGCGTCGGCCCGTCCGCCAGCGCGGCGAGCGCCGCCACGGTCGGCGTCAGCTCGCTCTCGTCGCGCAGGTCCACGTCGACGCCGGTCAGCCGGTCCGGGCCGGTCAGGGTGAGGCCCTCGGCGGTCAGCTCCACCCGGCACCCCATGCGCTCGAACAGCTCCCGCACCGCCCCGCCGGGCTGCGTGGTGCGCTCCGGCCAGCCGGGGACGGTCACCGAACCGCCCGTCACGGCCGCCGCCGCCAGGAACGGGGTCGCGTTGGACAGGTCGGGCTCCACGTGCCGGTCGCGGCCCGCGATCGGGCCCGGCGCCACCCGCCACACGTCCCGGGTCGAGTCGTCCACGTCCACCCCGGCCTCGCGCAGCATCGACACGGTCATCTCGATGTGCGGCAGCGACGGCACCGGCCTGCCCGAGTGCCGCACGGTCACCCCGCCGTCGTAGCGGGCGCCCGACAGCAGCAGGCCGGACACGAACTGGGACGACGCCGACGCGTCGATGGTGACCTCCCCGCCCGGCACCGCCCCCGTGCCGCGCAGGGTGAACGGCAGCGCGCCGCCCTCCACGTCCGCGCCCAGCGCGCGCAGCGCGTCCAGGATCGTGGTCATCGGCCGCACCCGCGCGTGCTCGTCGCCGTCGAACGCGACGTCGCCCACGGCCAGCGCCGCGGCCGGCGGCAGGAACCGCATCACCGTGCCCGCCAGCCCGCAGTCCACCCGGACCGGGCCGCGCATCGGCCGCGGCGCGACCAGCCACGACCCGTCCGGGCCGTCGTCCACGCCGATGCCCAGCGACCGCAGCGCGGCGGCCATCAGCAGCGTGTCGCGGCTGCGCAGCGGGGCGTGCACGGTGGACGGCCGGTCGGCCAGCGCGGCCAGCACCAGCGCCCGGTTGGTGATCGACTTGGAACCGGGAACGGGTACCGTCGCGTGCACGGGACCCTCGGCGGTGGGCGCGAACCACTGCTCAGTCATGCGCCGATGATCCCGCATGGGCTCCCGGACGGCTCGCACCGGGCCTTCCGACGTGCGACGATGACCGGCGGAACTGATCGTTGTGGGGTGATGGGTCGTGTGCGGCAGGTACGCCTCCACCAAGAACCCGGCGCTGCTGGCCGCCGAGTTCGACGCGGTGGACGGGACGGAGGGCGACGAGCCCGGCCCCGACTACAACGTCGCGCCCACCAAGCGCGTGCTCGCCGTCGTCGAGCGCCACCCGCGCGACGACGAGGGCACCCCCGACCCGGACACCCTGGAGCGCAGCGTCCGCGTCATGCGCTGGGGCCTGGTGCCGCACTGGGCCAAGGACACCTCCGGCGCCGCCAAGATGATCAACGCGCGCTCGGAGAGCGTGCTGACCAAACCCTCCTACCGCGACTCGGCCGCCAAGCGCCGCTGCCTCATCCCCGCCGCCGGCTGGTACGAGTGGCAGCCCGGCGAGGGCCGCAAGCAGCCCTACTTCATCAACCCCGGCGACGACTCCAGCCTCGCCATGGCCGGCATCTGGTCGGTGTGGTGGCAGCAGGAGGGCGACGAGCGCACACCGGTCATCACCTGCGCGGTGCTCACCACCGACGCCATCGGCGAGATGACCGCCGTGCACCACCGGATGCCGCTGGTGCTGCCGCCGGACCGCTGGCACGCGTGGCTCGACCCCGACCTGACCGACCCGCGGGAACTCCTCGCGCCCGACCCCGCCCTGGTCGACGCGCTGGAGCTGCGCCCGGTGTCGATGCGGGTCAACAGCATCAAGAACAACGACCCGTCCCTCGTGGACGCGGTCGCCCTGGGGGAGTCCGAGAAACCGGAGCCCACCTTGTTCGAACTGTCATGACCTCCCGGGTGGTCGAGACCCCCCACGGCCCGGCACGGGCCGAACTGCACTGCGCGCCCGGCGGCCGGGCGGCGCTGCTGCTCGGGCACGGCGCGGGCGGCCTGATCACCGCGCCCGACCTCGTGGCCGCCGCGCGGGCCGCCGTGGACGTCGGGGTGCACGTGGCCCTGGTGGAACAGCCCTACCGGGTGGCGGGCAGACGCGCCCCCGCGCCCGCCGTGCAGCTCGACGCGGCGTGGCTCGCCGTGGTCGAGGACCTGTCCGCCGGCTGGTTCGACGACCTGCCCCTGGTGTTCGGCGGGCGCTCGTCCGGCGCGCGGGTGGCCTGCCGCACCTCCGCCGAGGGCCAGGCGGTCGCCGTGCTGTGCCTGGCGTTCCCCGTGCACCCGCCCGGCCGGCCGGAGAAGACCCGCCTGCCCGAGCTGGACGCCGTCGAGGTCGCCACGCTGGTGGTGCAGGGCGAGAACGACCCGTTCGGCCGCCCGGCCGCCGCGCACCACCGCGAACTGGCGCTGCTGCGCGGTGATCACAACCTCAAGGCCGACCTGGAGGGCGTGCACCGCGCGGTGGGGGAGTGGCTGGACCGCGTGCTGCGGCCGATGGGGTGAGGGCCGGCGGATCGGGGGCCGGTGGTCTGGTGGTTGCTGACCTCCTGACCCGGGGTCAGCCCGCGATCGGGGCCACCACCGCCTGGGTCAGGCGCACCAGGTCCGCCGGCGCGAGCTCGACCTCCAGCCCGCGCCGACCGGCCGAGCAGTACACGGTCCCGAAGGACTCGACCGAAGCGTCCACCACCACCGGCAGGCGCTTCTTCTGCCCCAGCGGCGAGATGCCGCCCGCCACGTACCCGGTGGCCCGCTCGGCCGCCGCCACGTCGGCCATCCTCGCCTTCTTGCCCTTCAGCGCCGCCGCCAGCGCCTTCAGGTCCAGCTGGCCGGTGACCGGCACCACACCCACCGCCAGCCTGCCGTCCACCTCCGCCACCAGCGTCTTGAACACGCGTTCGGGTGAGATCCCGAGCGCTTCGGCCGCCTCCAGCCCGTAGGACTCGTGCCGGGGGTCGTGCTCGTAGGTGTGCAGCTCGTGGGCCACCTTCTGCTTGTCCAGCAACGCGGTGGCGGGCGTCCCGCGTCCGGCCATGATCGCGCACCCTAGTGGAGGGAATGCCCGCCGAGGCGCCCGCGTTGCTCGGGACGTGGCTACCGAGGTGAAGGACCAGCGGGTCGGGCAGTCGGTCGCGGCACGACCGACCGGCGGACGGGTGGACGTCGGGCGACCGGGGAAGGCGCGCCCGCCGCGTGGTTCGGCTCACTGCCGTCCCACCGCCCGCCGCGTATCCTCGAACGCGTCCCAGACGACGTCCACCGCGCTGACCGGCAGGTGGGAAGGGAGCGCGGTGCCAGCCACGCGAACGCAGGTCCCGCCTAGCGACGAGACCTCGGCCGAGCGCGCAGCCAGGTTCGAACGCGACGCCATGCCGATGCTCGACCAGCTGTACTCGGCGGCCCTGCGGATGACCCGCAACCCGGCCGACGCCGAGGACCTGGTGCAGGAGACCTTCCTCAAGGCGTACGCGGCGTTCCAGTCGTTCGCCGAGGGCACCAACCTCAAGGCGTGGCTGTACCGCATCCTCACGAACACCTACATCAACGGCTACCGCAAGAAGCAGCGCCAGCCGCTCCAGCAGCCCACCGACGAGATCACCGACTGGCAGTTGGCCCAGGCGGAGAGCCACACGTCGTCCGGGCTGCGGTCGGCCGAAGTGGACGCGCTCGACCGGCTGCCCGACTCGGACGTCAAGGACGCCCTCCAGAGACTGCCCGAGGAGTTCCGGATCGCGGTCTACCTCGCGGACGTCGAAGGCTTCGCGTACAAGGAGATCGCAGACATCATGGGCACCCCGATCGGCACCGTGATGTCCCGGTTGCACCGGGGCCGCAGGCAGTTGCGCGAGCAGCTGGCGGACGTCGCGCGCGAACGCGGCTTCCTCCGCGACGGCAGCCGGGAGGTGGCGGGACGATGAGCTGCGGCGAACCGCACGAGACCGACTGCTCCGAGGTCCTGTCCGAGGTCTGGCTGTTCCTGGACCACGAGTGCGACCAGCGGCGCAAGGAACTCCTCCAGTCCCACCTGGACGAGTGCCACCCGTGCCTGGAGCAGTACGGCATCGAGGAGCACCTGAAGGCGCTGCTGGCCCGCAAGTGCGGCGGCGAGCTCGCGCCCGAGGAGCTGAAGCGGCGCCTGCGCGCCCACCTGTTCCAGACGACCGGCGAGGGCACCGTCGAGGTCGAGGTCGAGATCACGACGACCACCCGGGCCGCCGCCGCGCCGTCCTCGTCCCGGTCCTCCCGGTCCTCCTCGGACTGACGCGAGCCCGCGGAACGGCGCCGGACCCCTCGTGGTCCGGCGCCGTTCGCGTCACCGGTGGGCACCCGGAAACCCCGGTGCGCGCGGACGCGGCCCGTTGCCACGGTCGCGCGGCCGACCCCGGGAGGGCCGATGCCGCGGTTCTACGTGACCACCTCGCACCTGGACCCCGCACGGGCCGAGGTGGCGGCCGACGTGCTGGCCCGCCACCACCGCCTGCGGGGCGACCGGGTCCGCTTCCTGCTCGTCTCACCCGATCGTGGCACCAGGGACCTGCTGGCCCTGTCGTCCACCGACACCGTCACCCCGGAGGACCCCGCGCACCACGCCGGCGTGGTGCGCCTGTGGCGCGCGTGCGCGGCGGCGGGCGACCTGAGCCGCGGGCCGGGCGACGAGTGGTCGTTCCGGCTGTCGCGGCACACCGGGCGGCTCCGCGAGCTGATCGCGGCCGGTGAGCTGCGGATCGCGCCCGCCGCCCGCCGCGACGAGGTGCTGGAGCTGCTCGCGGCCGGGCTGCCGGACGTGCGCGCGGCCGGCTCCGCCGGTCGGGGCGTGCCGGTGCCCGACCACCCCGGCCTGGCGCTGGAGCGGTGGTGGGACGTGGCGACCGGCGTGACCGGCCTCGGGTACGGCGCGGACGGCCCCAACCACCGCCGCTGGTGGCTGGAGAGCGACCGGCGGGTGCACGTGGTCGGCGCGGACGGGTTGCGGCTGCACGCGGTGCTGTGGCCTGCGGTGCTGCTGTCGGCGGGGTTACCGCTGCCGACGGACGTCTACGCCCACGAGCCCGCAGGTGGGCTGGGGCTTCCCGGGCTCGACCCGCCCGGCCTCGGGCTGACCGGCACCGACCCGAGCGGCCCCAGCCCGGCCGGCCTCAACCCGCCCGGCCCCAGCCCGGCCGGCCTGGACCTCGCCGGCCTGGCCGAACACCACGGCGCCGACGCCGTGCGGTGGTGGCTGCTGCGCACCCCGCCGGGCGCCACCACACCGAACCCCGCCACACCGAACCCCGCCACACCGAACCCCGCCACACCGAACCCCGCCACACCGAACCCCGCCACCCACCTGCCGACAACACCCGACGGCCCGCCCACCCCCACCGGTCCCGCGACCGACCACCCGACACCCCCAGCCGCCGACCACCCGACGACTTCCGCGGCCAACCGCTCGGTCACCCTCGCCAACGATGACCTGGCCACCGCCCTCGGCGCCCTCGTCGACCGCGTCACCACCATGGTCCACCGCTACCGCGCCGGCCGACCGCCCGTCGCCGACCCGCCGGCGGACGCCGAGCCCCTGCTCGCCGCCTGCCGCGCCGCGCCCGAGCAGGTCCGCGAGGCGCTGGCCTCGTTCGACTTCCGGCGGGCCACCGACGCGGTGTGGCGGATCGTCGAGCAGGCCCGTCGCTACGCCGACCGCGCCCGCCCGTGGGACCTGGCCCGTGCCGACCGCGCCGGTGACCGCGACGCCCGTGACCGGCTCGACGCCGTGCTGGCCGCCCTGCTCACGGCCTGCCGCGTGCTGGCGACCGAGCTGACGCCGTTCCTGCCCACGCTCGCCGCCGGCATCGCGGGGCAGTGCATCACGCTCACCGACTCGCTCGCCGCGCCTCGATCCCTGTTCCCCCGGCGGTGAGGGTGCGCGGGGTGAAGTGAGCGCGGTGAGGGTGCGCGGGGCGGGGCGGGGTGAGCGGAGTGCGGGGTGCGTGGGGCTGGGGTGCGTGGGGCTGGGGTGCGTGGGGCTGGGGTGCGTGGCGAGCGGGGTGGTTGCCCGGGACTCCATTTCATTGACAACCGATGGGCATAACAGCGTTTCCGTACATCTCCGGGGTCTGCTTCACCCGGTCGTGCGACAAAGTCGCAGGGTCCGGCGCCGCCCGACCCCTAACGCGCCCCTACCCCGCCCGGCCATCCAACCCACCGACCCCCAGAAAACCGAAGGCCCCGAGAGCCGCAGCTCCGGGGGCCTTCGCGACACCACACCGCCGAACGACGGGTCAGGCGTTGGGGCGCTTCCCGTGGTTGGCGCCGCCCTTCTTGCGGTCGCGGCGCTTGCGGGCACGCTTCGACATGGGGTTCTCCTAGTGCTCGAACTACCTCACGTCAGTGTGTCACGACCCCTGATCCGCCCATCACCGGGCCTGAACCGTGGTTGGATTGCACCCGAGCGAAGGAGGGCCATGGCCGAGGAGATTCGCGCCGAGATCGTCGCCAACGTGGCGCAGATCTCCGTCCAGGAGGGCGACGAGGTCGACCACGAGACCACCGTGGTGGTCCTGGAGAGCATGAAGATGGAGATCCCGGTCCTCCCGGAGGGCTCCGGCAGGATCACCCGCATCGCGGTCGCGCCCGGCGACGTGGTGCAGGAGGGCGACCTGATCGCGGTGGTGGAGTAGCTGTCCACGCTCACCGACCTGCTCGCCGAGCACACCAAGCTCTCCGGCGCCGCCGTCGACCACCTCCAACTGGTGGTCGCGGAGTGGCAGCTGCTCTCGGACCTGAGCTTCGCGGACTTCCTGATGTGGGTGCCGCTGGACGACCGCGAGTTCCTGTGCGTCGCCCAGGCCCGGCCGACCACGGCGCCGACGGCGCACCCCGAGGACGTCGTGGGGAGCACGGTCGACGTCGACGAGCACCCGCAGCTGCGGCGCGCCATCTCCGAGCGGCGGATCTGCCGCGAGGAGGACCCGCGCTGGCACCTGGGCGTCCCGGTGCGCCGCGAGGCCATCCCGGTCAAGCGGAACGACGAGGTCATCGCGGTGCTCAGCCGCAACACCAACCTGGCCGTGCCGAGGGTGCCGAGCCCGCTGGAGATCTCCTACCTGGGCGGCGCCGCCGACCTGTGCCAGATGATCTCCGACGGCACGTTCCCGACCACCGAGCCCTCACCGGACGTGCACACGAGCCCTCGCGTCGGTGACGGCCTGATCAGGCTCGACGCGTCGGGCGCGGTGGTGTTCGCGAGCCCCAACGCGCTCAGCGCCTACCACCGCATGGGCCACGCCTCGGACCTGGTGGGCGTGCACCTGGCGCCGTTGACGCGGTCGCTGATCGGGGACCCGTTCGACGCCACCGAGGTCGCCCAGCGCATCCGGTCGGCGCTGGACGGCCAGCCGTCGATGCGCATCGAGGCCGAGTCGCGCCGGGGTGCGGCGGTGCTGTTCCGGGCGCTGCCGCTGCGGCCGCGGGGCAGTGCGGCGGGTGCGCTGGTGCTGTGCCGGGACGTCACCGAGGTCCGCCGGCGGGACCGGGCGCTGATGTCCAAGGACGCGACGATCCGCGAGATCCACCACCGGGTGAAGAACAATCTCCAGACGGTGGCCGCGCTGCTGCGCCTCCAGAGCCGCCGGACCAGCAGCGAGGAGGCCCGCGAGGCGCTGGCCGAGTCGGTGCGCCGGGTCACCTCGATCGCGCTCGTGCACGAGACGCTGTCGATGTCGGTGGACGAGCGGGTGGACCTGGACGAGGTGGTGGACAGGGTCATCCCGATGATGTCCGACGTCGCGGCCACCGAGTCCCAGGTGGTGGTGCGCCGGGACGGGCCGTTCGGCATCGTGCCCGCCGAGCTGGCCACACCGCTGGTGATGGTGCTGACCGAGCTGGTGCAGAACGCCTTCGAGCACGCGTACGCGGCGGGTCAGCGCGGCGAGGTCGTGGTGCACGCCGAGCGGTCGGCGAAGTGGCTGGACGTGGTGATCTCCGACGACGGCCGCGGCCTGCCGCAGGGCTTCTCGCTGGAGCGCACCGACCGCCTCGGGTTGCAGATCGTGCGGACACTGGTGGAGTCCGAACTCAGGGGCTCCTTGAGCTTGCGGCGTCGCCCCAAAGGCGGTACAGAGGCGGTCCTGCGCGTGCCCCTCAGAGCGCGGCGTTAGACTGCTCCCCGTGCACACGTGACAACCTGCCTCAGCGGGGTCACGTGGTCATGCGGGAGGGTGTGCAACACAAACGAAGGGCCCGACACCTGGCACGGTGTCGGGCCCTTCGCTGCTGTGTGTTGTCGGCTCAGGCGTTGCTGCGAGCCCGGGTGCGAGCGTTGCGGCGCTTGAGGGCGCGACGCTCGTCTTCGCTCATCCCGCCCCACACGCCGGCGTCCTGGCCGCTCTCCAGTGCCCACGAGAGGCAGTCGGAGACGACGGGGCAACGGCGGCAGACGGTCTTCGCCTCGGCGATCTGCAGGAGCGCAGGACCGCTGTTCCCAACGGGGAAGAACAGCTCGGGGTCCTCGTCGCGGCAGATCGCGCGGTGGCGCCAGTCCATTGGAACTACTCCTCAGCTAGGCGCGCAAAGGCGCGCCGGTCGTCAGCGGTCGGTTTTGGGGTGCTTGTGAATGCTTTCACGAACGGCCGGGATGTCAAGGGGTTAGCACTAACCCGGTGAGTGAACTCACCCGAAAGATCGACTGAGTTCACCTGTGGTTTCACGCAGAGGCATCACCGCAGGCCACAACATCGCGGATCGATCGCGTGACGGTCACGCGTCGGTCACACGAACGTGGTCACACCGCCACGGTCAGCGCACCCGGCACACCCGTGAACTCCACCTCGGTGCACTCCCCGAGCAGGTCTCCGTCCACCTGCAGGTTGACAGGCTCCCGGGTCGTCACCCGGACGTACTCGACGTCGTCACGCCGGAGCAGGTTCGCGCCCCTCGGGTTCCCATCCGTGGCCAAAAGATGCGCGACGTAGCGCAAAACTGTGGGCAAACCCATCCCGTGCAGGGCGAACAGGCCCAGACCGCCGTCGAACGACGTGCTCGGGTTGAGCCGGATCGCCTTGTCGCCGAGGTAGGTCCACGGATCGGTGTTCGACACGAAGGCCAGCCGCACGTCCTCGAACGGCGGTTCGTCCGGGACCTGCACGGTCAGGCTGGCGGGCTGCCGGCGCTGGGTGAAGTAGCCGGCCAGCGCGGTGCGCGCGTAGAGGCCGGGCGACGCCTGGAGGCCCCTGGCCCGCTGGTGCTCCACCTCGGCGACCACGTCGGCGTCCCAGCCGACGCCCGCGTTGAAGGTGAACCAGCGGTCGTGGTCGAGCTCCCCGCCCGAGGAGGCGACCTTGCCGAGGCTGACCCGGCGGCTGGTGCCGTGCTCGATGGCCTGGAGCAGGCGGTAGGTCGCCTCGACCGGGTCGCGGGGCAGGCCCAGGGCGCCCGCGAAGACGTTGGCCGAGCCGCCGGGGACGACCCCGAGCAGCGGCAGCCCCGGTCGCGCGCCACCGCGCAGCACGCCGTTGACGACCTCGTTCACCGTGCCGTCGCCGCCGTGCGCGACCACCAGGTCGTACCCGTCCACGACGGCTCCCGCGGCGGCGTCCGCCGCGTGCCCCCGGTAATCGGTCTCGACGACGTCGAGCTTCACCTCGCTGGCCAGTGCGTGCGCCAGCACGTCCCGACCGCCGGGCGTTGTCGCCGTCGCCTGCGGGTTGACCACCAGAAGTGCGCGCACCACCCCAGGGTAAGACAGCGCGTGACCTGAGGCAGATCGCGCTTTCCCCGGTAGGGAGGTTCAGGATGCCCGGAAGTGGGCAGGCTCTCCTTTCCCGCAGAGCGCTGCGGAGCCTCGTGACCAGCATCCGCGACAAGTGCACCCCGGCCCGACCGCCGGCTCGCCGAAGACTCCCTTGATCTTCGCCCCTGGCGCGGCCGAAGGGGACTCGCCAACCGGGTGGCCTACGATGCGTGACGAGTACTCACGGTGAGGAAAGGCCCAGCGTGTCGAACCGGAATGGGGTACCCGCGGCGGTCCGGGTGGCCGGCGCGCTGACCGCCCTGGAGGCGCTGGCCGCGCTGGCGTTCGCGGTCGCCCTGGTCGTGCGGTCGTTCAGCGTCGAGGACGCGGGGGCGGTGCTCGGCGAGGCGGCGTACTTCGCCGTGCTCGGCGGCGGGGTGCTCGCCGCCGCGATCGGGCTGCTGCTGGGCAGGCACTGGGGACGGACGCCGGCCGTCGTGCTGCAACTGCTGCTCCTGGGCGTGGCCTGGTACACCTACGGGCCCTCCGGGCAGCAGCTGTGGGGCGCGCTGGTGGGCGTCTACGCGGCGGTGGCGCTGTACCTGCTGTTCACCAACCCCGTGCGCCGCTGGGCGCTGGGTGTGGACGAACAGGACGATTAGGTCTTTTGGCCCCAGACCATGGTCTGGACGCTCGCCTACTAACGGCGGGTGGTCCCGCTCACTCCAACGAGTGACGCTGTGGGTGGTGAATTCACCACTCCCTGCGTTCGTTGAGGTGACGAATCCATGCGACTCACTCGCGCCCTGTCCGCGGCCGTCGGAGCCACCGCCGCAGTGCTGTCCGCGCTGGCCCTGACGGCGGTCGCGCCGACGGCCTCCGCCCAGGAGGCCGACGGCGTCCAGCCGTACATCATCGGCGGCGGCACGGCCAGCAACGCGCCCTGGGCGGCCCGGCTGTTCCGCAACGGCCAGCAGAACTGCTCGGCCACCATCATCGCGCCGACCTGGGTCCTGACCGCGCAGCACTGCGTGGCGTCCTCGGGGACCTACACGTTCCGCATCGGCAGCCTGGACCAGACCACCGGCGGCACGGTGGCCACCGCCACCCAGATCATCCAGCACCCGTCGGTCGACCTGGCGCTGGCGCGGCTGGACCGGTCCGTCTCGGCCACCTACGCGCCGCTGGGCACCACCACCGCGGTGGCGGTCAACCAGACCGTGCAGCTCTACGGCTGGGGCGCGACCTGCACCAACCAGCCGGAGATCAACTGCCAGGCGCGCTACCTCAAGTACGCCGACACCCGGGTCACCTCGGTCAACGGCAGCGACTACCGCGGTGGCGTCGCCATCTCGGTGACCCGCGTCAACGGCATCGCCGCCGGCGGTGACTCGGGCGGCCCGATGTTCGCCACCAGCCCGGTCGACGGCCGCCGCTACCAGGTCGGCGTCGCCTCCACCTCCGACCGCTCCACGCGGTCGAACTACACCGCCGTCACCCGCTACCGCGACTGGATCCGCTCCTACGCCGGCGTCTGACCGCGAGTCTCCCGACCGGGGGGCAGGACATATCCCGTCTTCCCCTGCGCCGCCCCCCGGTCGGGGTACCACCCGGGCCGTTCCGGCCCACCCACCAGTTCCAATCACCCTGCGTGTTCACGATTGGCGGATGGACACGAACGGAGTAGCCAGATACGGTTCTGCAGGCGTTCACGCCACTCCGGGTGCCGTGCAGGGTGAGGTGCGCAGTGCAGAACCCCCCGAGATGGGTGTCGACGAACGACGACGTCGAACGGCCCAACGTGGCCCGGCTCTTCGACTACTACCTCGGCGGGGCGCACAACTTCGCGGTCGACCGCAGGTTCGCCGAACTGGCCATGCCGCAGATCCCGACCGCGGAGATCATCCAGCACACCCGCGCGTTCCTGCGCCGCACGGTGCGCGTGTGCGTGGCCGCGGGCATCCGCCAGTTCCTCGACCTGGGCTCCGGCATCCCGACCGCGGGCAACGTGCACGAGGTGGCCCAGCAGGTCGACCCGACGTGCCGCGTGGTGTACGTGGACAACGAGGCCACGACCGTCGCCCACAGCCGCGCCATGCTGCGCGACAACCCGGGCGCGTCGATCGCGGAGGCCGACATCCGGGACGTGGGCGCCGTGCTGTCCGCCCCCGAGGTCCGCGGGCTGATCGACCTGTCCCAGCCGGTGGCCGTGCTCATGGTCGCGATCCTGCCGTACCTCGGCGACGCGGACCGGCCCGCCGAGCTGGTCGCCCGCTACCGGGACGCGGTCGCGGACGGCAGCTACCTGGTGATGAGCCACCTGACCGCCGACGAGCAGCCGGAGATGGTGGAGCAGCTGGTCGGCGTGACGGCCGAGTCGCTGTCCCCGATCGTGGCGCGGTCCAAGGCGGAGCTGGAGCCGCTGTTCGCGGGCTACGAGCTGCTGGAGCCGGGGCTGGTGATGGCCACCCGGTGGCGCGGCGAGGGCGAGCCGGAGAGCGGCGCGGAGGCGGTCGCCTACGGCGCGGTGGGGGTGAAGCGCTCGTCCGCCCGGGGGCGGTGAGTTCCGTGGCGCGTCGGCTCACCGCGGCCCGGGTGAGCGCCCCTCGGTGAGCCGCCGCGTCTGCTCCCCGAGCACGTCGACGGTGCGGGCCACCCAGTCCCCGATGACCCGCTGCTCCTCGGGCGTGTAACGGGCGGAGAGCTCCGCCATCGCGGCGCTCAGGCCCGCGAAGACCTGGCCGAACGCGCCGGGGACCGCGGTGATCACCACGCGCCGGCGGTCCTCGGGGTCGGGTTCGCGGCGGACCAGGCCCGCGCGTTCGAGCCGGTCGGCCACGCCGGTCACCGCACCCGGCGTCAGGTTGATCTCCCTGGCCAGGGCGCCCGCGGTCATCGGGCCGCGGCCGGCGATGAGGGCCAGCGCCCGCTGGTCGACCGCGGTCACGCCCAGGTGCGCGCCCACGGCCTCGTGGAAGGCCACCACGGCGGTGCTCAGCTCGCGCCCCTGGTCACGCGCCTCGTCCCGCGTCCCGGCCTGCTCTTCGCCCCGCGCCTCGCTCCCCTCGCCCATGCCCGGCACTTTACCGCTGCTGATATTTCAGTACACTAAACTAAAATATTCGTGGACAGGGGGGTTGTTCGGTGTCCGAGTTGCGCTTGGCGCTGGAGGTGCCGAGGTGGGCGGCGCGGTTCTGCCTGCGGCACTGGCCGGTGGTCGTCGGCCTGTCGCTGGTCGCGTCCGTGCAGCGGCTGGTGGCGGTGAACCGGGGCCTGCCCGGAGTCGCGGGGGTCGCCTCGGAGGTGGTGGTGCTGGCGGCGAGGGTCGCGCTGGTGGTCGTGGTGTGGCGGCTGGCCGTGCGCGGCGAACGACCGAGGTGGGCCGCCGCCCGCGCGTTCGCCTCCCGCCACCGGCGGTCGCTGCTGTGGCAGGGCGCGCTGCTGACGGCGGCGTTCCTGGTCTTCGACGTCGGCCTGGAGTCGCTCGGCTCCTCGCCGACCTACCTGGCCGTGCTGCTGTTCGTGAAGAACCCGACCGTCATCGCGTTCACGGTCGTGTGGTGGGTCGGGATCGCCCGGCAGGCCGCCGTCAGCCGTCCCGTCCCAGTCGGGTGAGCGCGTCGTCGGTGAGGCGGAAGACGGTCCACTCGTCCATCGGGACCGCGCCGAGCGACCGGTAGAAGCCGATCGCCGGGTCGTTCCAGTTGAGCACCGCCCACTCCAGCCGGGCGTAGCCCTGCCGCGCGCACTCCTCCGCGAGGGCCTGGAGCAGCGCCCGCCCGAGGCCGCCGCCGCGGTGGTCGGGCTGCACGAAGAGGTCTTCGAGGTAGATGCCGTGCGTGCCGCGCCAGGTGGAGAAGTTGAGGAACCACAGGGCGACGCCGACGACCCGACCGTCCACTTCGGCCACGTGGCCGAACAGGGAGGCGTTCGGGCGGAACAGGACGTCGTGCAGCTGCCCGGTGGTCAGCCGGCACTCGTGGCGGGCGCGCTCGTACTCCGCCAGCTCCTCGACCAGGGCCACGATCGCCGGCACGTCGTCCGGGCGGACGCGGCGGACGCGCGGGTCAGTCAACGTCGACCTCCCAGGCCGGCACGTTCAGCCGGCGCACCTGGGGGTCGCCGCGCTCGTCGCCGAGCACCGCGGTGCCCGCCGGGTCGAGGCCGAAGTGCACGCCCTGGTCCGGGGGCAGCTCCAGCCAGGCGGCGATGAGCACGCGGCTGAAGTGCCCGTGGCCGACGAGGACCACGTCACCGCCCCGCAGGGCCCGGCGGACGCGGTCGAGCACCGCGGTGGCGCGGCGGTGCACCTGCTCGGCGGTCTCGCCGTTGGGGGACGGGTGGGTCCACACGGTCCAGCCGGGCACGGTCTCGCGGATCTGCGGGGTGGTGAGGCCCTCGTGGTCGCCGTAGTCCCACTCGCCCAGGTCCTCGGTGCGCTCCACCTCGTGGAGACCGGCCAGCTCGGCGGTGCGCCAGGCGCGTTGCCGCGGGCTGGACAGGACCAGGGCGGGCGGCCGGTCGGTGCCGCGCAGGCGGGCGAGGACGGCCCCGGCGCGGCGGGCCTGCTGCACGCCGACCTCCGTCAGCGGGATGTCGGTGCGGCCGGTGTGGCGACCGGTCTCCGACCACTCGGTCTGGCCGTGCCGGAGGAGGTAGACGTGTGACGTCACGTCGTCGATCTTACGGTCGGCGGGGTCGGGTCGCCGGGGTCGGGCGCGATCGGGTTCGTGCCGCTGGTCACGGCGGTGACGACGAACGGCGCCGACCGGGCGTGGTTCCGCCGGGTCGGCGCCGTTCGCGCGAGGTGGATCAGGCCGCGGCCTTGGTCTCCCAGAAGATCTTGTCGATCTGGGCGATCAGGTCGAGCAGCTCCTGCCCCTTGGCCGGGTCCATGGAACCCTTGGCGCCCGACGCGCCGGCGGCCTTGGTCGCCTTGTTGAACAGCTCGTTCAGCTCCGGGTACTTCTCGAAGTGCGGCGGCTTGAAGTAGTCGGTCCACAGCACCCACAGGTGGTGCTTCACGAGCTCGGCGCGCTGCTCCTTGATCAGGAGAGCGCGGGTCCGGAACTCCGGGTCCTCGTTCGCCTGGTACTTCTCCTGGATCGCCTTGACCGACTCCGCCTCGATCCGGGCCTGAGCCGGGTCGTACACACCGCACGGGAGGTCGCAGTGCGCGGTGGCCTCCGGGAGTGGGCGGCGGAGTGAACGGATGCGCGACAGAAGTCGCATCTTTCCTCCCTGACAGTGGATGCTCCGACGTGCGGAACCCTACTCCGGGGGCGTCGCGCGGGCAGGCGGAGGTGATCGTTGGCACCGGACGGGCGTGGTGCGGAGGTCAACCCGTTGCCGCTGGTTCGGGTGGTCGGGCCGTCGATGGCGCCGACCCTCCGCGGCGGGGACGTCGTGCTGGTCCGGTACGGGGGGCGGCCCCGGCCCGGTGACGTGGTGCTGGTCAGGTGGGCCGCGCGGCCCGCGCGGCTGTCGGTCAAGCGGGCGGTTCGCGAGGTCCCCGGCGGGTGGCACGTGGAGGGGGACAACCCGTTCGCCTCGACCGACTCGCGCGAGCTGGGCGCGGCGGAGGTGGTGGGCGCGGTGCGGTTCCGGCTCTGGCCCCGGCCGCGGCGGCTTCGTCGACGCCCCGGCTGACGCTACTGGCTGACGCTCCTGGCTGGCGCGCCCGGCTGACGCGCCGGACCCCGGTGGCCCGGTCTCAGCCCTTCAGCTGCGCGTACCACGCCTGGCAGGCGTCGTACGAGGGCAGCAGGCCCGCCGCCCGCGCCTCCTCCAGGGTCGGCGCGGCCGCGTCCTTCGGCGACAGCACCGGCTCGATGCCGGCGGGCCACGGCAGCTCCACCGACAGCGGGTGGACGCCGCGCTCCGCCTTCGGGTTGAAGCCCTCCGAGCACAGGTAGGAGGCGACCGACCCGTCCTCCAGCGACATCAGCGCGTGGCCCAGCCCCTCGGGCAGGTACACCGCGTTGAACCGGTCGGCCGACAGCTCCGCGGCGTCCCACTCGCCGAACGTCGGCGACCCGACCCGCAGGTCGTACATCACGTCCAGGAGCCGCCCGCGCGAGCAGTGGACGTACTTGGCCTGGCCCGGCGGCACGGTGGCGTAGTGCAGCCCCCGGACCACACCGCGCCGGGACTCGCTGTGGTTGGTCTGCGCGACCCGCAGCGGGTGGCCCACGGCCTCCTCGAACGCCTCCGCCTGGAAGGGGGCGACGAACAGCCCTCGGTCGTCCGGGAACACCGAAGGGGTGAACTCGAACGCCCCGGGAATTTTCAGCTCACGTGCCTTCATGCCGGACACCCTAGGGCCCGGCGATTCTTGACCGATCCTGCCTGCGAAAACTGACCGGTCGGTTCAGAAAACCGGACGTACGTCTCGTGAAAATGGCCTCTGACCTGCGAAAAGACTGTGATCCCCGTCGCAGACAGCGATCGTCCGCGCTGCCATGCTTGCCCGCACACCGCCTTCCAGGGCGGCCCCGCGACCGCGTGGGCCGACCCGCAGCCAGGCCCCGTCGACCCGCGTGACCACGCCGGTCCCGGTGCGCCACCGCCATTCGCGCACCGCAGGAGGGACTTCCGTGACCGCAGTCAACGAGCCGCTCACGACCGAGCTGACCGACGACGAGATCTTCGCCGCGCACGAGGGCGGCAAGCTCGGCGTCGGCACCACCGCCTCGCTGGCCGACCCCCGCGCCCTGTCCATCGCCTACACGCCCGGCGTGGCCCGGGTCAGCCGCGCCATCGCCGACGACCCGGCCCTGGCCGCCCGCTACACCTGGGCGCACCGCCTGGTCGCGGTGGTCAGCGACGGCACGGCCGTGCTCGGCCTGGGCGACATCGGCCCCCGCGCCTCCCTCCCGGTCATGGAGGGCAAGGCCGCGCTGTTCAAGACCTTCGGCGGCCTGGACTCGATCCCGCTGGTGCTCGACACCACGGACGTGGACGAGATCGTGGAGACGCTGGTCCGGCTGCGCCCGTCCTTCGGCGCGGTCAACCTGGAGGACGTCGCCGCGCCCCGCTGCTTCGAGCTGGAGGCCCGGCTCGTCGAGGCCCTGGACGTGCCGGTCATGCACGACGACCAGCACGGCACCGCCGTGGTCGCGCTGGCGGCCCTGCGCGGCGCCAACGCCGTGCTCGGCAAGCGCGTCGGCGACCAGCGGGTGGTCATCTCCGGTGTGGGCGCGGCCGGGGTGGCCTGCGCGAAAATCCTGCTCGCGGCGGGCGTGGGCGAGGTGACGCTGGTCGACTCGCGCGGCATCGTGCACGCGGGCCGCGACGGGCTGAACCCGGTCAAGGCGGAGCTGGCCGAGGTCACCAACGCGAGCGGCCTGCGCGGCGGCATCGCGGAGGCGCTGCGCGGCGCGGACGTGTTCGTCGGCGTGTCCTCCTCGCGGGTGGAGGAGGAGCTGATCGCGGCCATGGCGGGCGACGCGGTCGTGTTCGCGCTGTCCAACCCCGACCCCGAGGTGCACCCGGAGGTCGCCGGGCGGCACGCGGCCGTGGTCGCGACCGGGCGCAGCGACTTCCCCAACCAGATCAACAACGTGCTGGCCTTCCCCGGCATCTTCCGGGGCGCGCTGGACGCCGGCGCCCGCCGGATCACCGAGGGCATGAAGCTCGCCGCCGCGGACGCCATCGCCGCGGTCGCCGCCGACGACCTCGCCGTCGACCGGATCGTGCCCAGCGCGCTGGACCCCCGGGTCGCGCCCGAAGTGGCCGCCGCGGTGGCCTTGGCAGCCCGGCAGGACGGGGTAGCCTGACCGGAGTCGGAGTTGGGAGAGCTCCGGCCGCATCCGTCCGTACCCCTCGATTGACAACGAAACCGCCAAGGTGTTGTTTCGTTAACCCGTTGAGGGGTGGGCGATGACGCTCCGAAGCGCTACCGTCCCTCTCCTCGGGTGAATATTGCCCGTGGAGAGGGACGCCGTTTTCGGGTGCGGTCGGGCCGGTCATCCCTGCCGTAGACACGGGAAGGTGGGACCGTGCCCAAGCGGGTTGGACGCGCTCCGGTGGTGCTCGACCCGGCCCGCCCGCCGAACGGCGAGGTGGAGCTGGGAGGTCTCGCGCTGCCCGAGGCGCCCGCGCTGCTGTGCGACCCCAAGGGCGTCGTCATGCGCGCCAACCCCGGCGCGGTCGCGCTGTGCCGGGCCCGCTCCGCCGACGACCTCGTCGGCCGCGACCTGACCGACCTGCTGCTCGGCGACGCCGACGACCTGCGCCTGCGCCGGGTCGACGGCGTGCTGCTGCCGGTCCGCGTGGTGCGCACCCACGTGCCGGGCACGGGCCTGCACGCCGTGCTCATGGTGGACGTCTCCGACCTGGCCAGGGCCGCCGAGGACCTGCGCGACGAGCAGCGGCGGCTGCGCACCGTGCAGCGGGTCGCCCAGATCGGCTCCTGGGAGTACGACCCGGACACCGGCGTCACGGTCTGGTCCGAGTCGCACTACGAGATGATGGGCGTCGAGCCCGGCGAGGTGGTCCCCGGCGCGCGGGCCGTGCTGGACGTGGTCCACCCCGACGACCACGAGATGGTCGCCAGCTACTGGGCCAACCGCGCGCTCGACGGCAGCCCCATCGACATCGTCTACCGGATCGTCCGGCCCGACGGCGGCCTGCGCTGGATCCGCGGCGTCGCCGAGGCCAAGGTCAGGTCCGACGGCCGGACCCAGTTCATCACCGGCTACATCCGCGACATCACCGACCAGTGGCGCTCCGACCGCGCGCTGGAGACCGAGCGCGCCCGCCTGCTGGAGGCCCAGCGCATCGCCCGCATGGGCAGCTGGAGCTACGAGTTCCCGACCAGGGCGGGCCGGCCCGGCACCGTGCACCGCAGCGAGGTGCTGCTGGAGATGTACGCCGAGCTGGGCGTGGTCCCCGACGACGACCTGCTGTGCGGCGTGCGCGCGGAGGACCGGGCCCTGCTGGAGGACCTGCGCCGCCGGCTGCTGCGCGGCGGCGACGGCGAGGACGGGCCCGACGGCCGCACGCTGGAGGCCGAGGTGCGCGGCGGGCTGGGCGACCGCGTGTACGTGTGCCGGGCGCGGGCCGAGGCCGAGGGCGGCCGGGTCACCCGGCTGCACGGCACCGTCCAGGACGTCACCGAGGCCCGCGCGCTGGAGCGGCAGCTGCGCGCCGACCGCCGCCGGCTCGCCGACGCGCAGCAGGCCGCCCAGCTGGGCGTCTGGGAGTGGAACCTCCAGACCGGCGAGGTGATCTGGTCGGACATGATGACCGAGCTGTTCGGCGTGCCGCGCGAGGAGCACACCCACTACCAGACCTACCTGGACCTGGTGCACCCCGACGACCGGGGCTGGGTGGACGACCTGTGGCAGCAGCTGGCCGGCGAGGAGGTCCCGATCCAGCTGGAGCACCGGCTCGTGCGCCGCGACGGCAGGGTGCGCGTGTTCCGCTGCTACGGCGTGGTGGTCAAGGGCCCGGACGGCAGGCCGCTCGCGGTCGGCACCGCCCAGGACATCACCGAGCAGCGGGCCACCGAGACCCGCATGAAGCGGTCCAGCCAGCGCTTCGCCGACCTGGTGTCGCTCACGCCCGTGGGCATCGGCCTGTTCGACGAGGGCGAGCGGCTGGTGGACGCCAACGACGCGCTGTGCGACCTGCTCGGCATGGACCTGGAGCAGCTGCGCGGCATGACCGCGGGGCAGCTCACCCACCCCGACGACAGCGGCAACCCCCTGCCGCCGATCGACGAGATGTCCGCGCCGGGCGCCGAGCGCTCGTTCAAGATCCCGCAGCGCATCCTGGTGCGCCGCGACGGCGTGCAGGTCTACTGCGAGCTGCACATCGCGCTGTCCGTGCAGGACGACGGCCGCCGGTTCTGGCTGATCGTGTTCCAGGACATCACCGAGCGCCGCCGCACCGCCGAGGCGCTGCGCCACCAGGCCACGCACGACGAGCTGACCGGCCTGCCCAACCGGGCGCTGGTCAAGGAGATGCTGGCGGACCTGCTGGCGTCGCCGGGGCGGGCCAAGGTCGCGGTGCTGTTCTGCGACATCGACAACTTCAAGCGGGTCAACGACTCGCTCGGCCACGACGCGGGCGACGAGCTGCTGGTGGCGCTGGCCCGGCGGCTGGAGGGCGGCCTGCCCGGCAGCTGCACCGCGGCCCGGCTGTCCGGCGACGAGTACGTGATCATCTGCGAGGACCTCGACGAGGTGGGCGGCGTGGACAAGCTGGCCACCACGGTGGCGAGCCTGCTGCGCACGGCCGTGCCGGTGCACGGGCAGCTGGTCCGGGTGTCGGCGTCGATCGGCGCGGCCGTGCCCAACGGGTCCCGCGTCACCGGCAACGACCTGCTCCGCTTCGCCGACGCGGCGATGTTCGAGGCCAAGCGCGCCGGCGCGGGCCGGGTGTCGCTGGCCAGCGCCGCGCTGATCGCCTCCGCCGACCGGCAGGTCCACCTGGAGGGCCAGCTGCGCGAGGCGCTCCAGCACGACGGGCTGACGCTGCACTTCCAGCCGGTGGTCGGCGTGGACGGGACGGTGCTGACCGCGGAGGCGCTGGTGCGCTGGCCGCACCCGGACCGCGGGCTGCTGCCGCCGGACATCTTCCTGCCCGTGGCCGAGCAGGGCGACCTGCTGCGCGAGCTGGACCGGTGGGTGCTGCGCACGGCGCTGAAGGAGGCGGCGGGCTGGCCGTCGCCCGGCGGCCGGGCGGTGTCGGTGGCGGTGAACCTGGCCGGGCTGGTGCCGGGCGACCCCGAGTTCGTCGACATCGTGGCCGACGCGATCGCCGAGGCGGGCATCGAGTGGGACCGCGTGGTGCTGGAGCTGGTCGAGACCGCGCTGGTCGACCTGCCGTCGCGGGTGCGGCAGTCGATGGACGAGCTGGTGGGCCGCGGCATCCGGTTCGCCGTCGACGACTTCGGCACCGGGTACTCGTCGCTGGCCCGGCTCAAGGACCTCCCGGCGCAGATCATCAAGGTCGACCGGCGGTTCGTCTCGGGCGTGGGCAACGACTCGTCGGACTTCGCGGTGGCCAAGGCCGTGGTGGACATGGCGCGGGCGATGGGCCGCGAGTGCGTGGCCGAGGGCGTGGAGACCGCCACCCAGTTCCACGTGCTGCGCGGGGTCGGCGTGGACGCGTACCAGGGCTGGCTGTTCTCCCGGCCCGTGCCGCCCAGGGAGTTCCGGGCGGTGCTGGCGCTGGGACCCTTGCACATCCCCCGCGCCGGCTGATTCGGGATACTCCACGATCGGGTGACTACGTGGAGCGGGGGCGGTGCGGTGGACCAGGCACGGATGATCGCCGACCTGGAGGCGAGGGCGCGTGACCTGGCCCGGCGTTCGCGGGAGGTGCGGGCGGGCATCCGCGCGGCGGAGGCGGTGGTCGGCTCGCCCGACGGGGTGGTGACGGCGACCGTCGCGCCCAACGGGGCGCTGCGGGACATCCGGTTCGCGCTGCCCGCCGAGGGGGTGTCGGACGCCCGGCTCGCCGAGGTGGTGATGGAGACGGTCCGGCGGGCGCAGGCCGAGGTGGCGCGGCGGGTCGCGGAGGTCGTGGAGGTCGAGTTCGGGGGGACCGAGGCGATGGAGTTCCTCACCGGGTTCCTGCCGGAGGGGGCGCCGGAACCGGTGCGGCGGGTGGCGTTCGTGACGCCGGTGGAGCGGGTGGACGCCGGGTCGCCGGTGGAGGTCGTGGCGTCGGTGGAGCCGCCGCCCGCGCCGGTCGAGGTGCCCGGGTTGCCGTTGCCGCGCAGCCTGTGGTGCCCCGAGGACGGCGGTGAGGCGGCGCGGTGAGCGGTCTCGACCTGCGGTCCGGCGTCGACCTCGGCGGGGACGCGTTCGGCGTGCTCCTGAGGCCCTTCGCCGACGCGGCGGCGCGGGCGGTGGAGGACGTCCGGCGCGCCGGACCGGACGTCGGGGTGGGTGAGCCGTCCCGGGCCGCCCGCAGCCGCGGGCTGGCCGCCGCGTGGCTGGACACGCTCGGCGCGGTGCTCGACCCGCTGGCCGCGTTCGCCGAGGCCGACGTCGGCTGGCTGGTCGAGCACGTCGCCTTCCTGCGCGCCCCGCTGGACTGGCTGGCCGGCGACGGCGAGCGGGTCAAGGACGCGGTCGCCCGGTGGCGGCAGGCGTCGATCGACCTGGACCGCCTCGCCCGCGAGCGGCGCGACGAGGTGGAGGTGCAGGTCGCCGGGTGGGCGCCGCGCGCGGCGGAGGCGTTCCGGCACGCGCGGGCGGCGTGGGTGGAGGAGGCGCTCGCCGCCTCGCGCCGGTGCGGGGCGGTCGCCGACCACGTGTCGATGGCGGGCACCGCCGTGGCGGCCGTGCGCGGCGTGGTGCGCGACCTGGTCGTCATGTTCGCGCGCGAGGTGGTGCGCAACGCCGCCGTGGCGCTGGCCGCGGCCGAGGCGAGCGGCGGGGCGTCGGTGGCGGAGTTCACCGCGTGGGCGGTCGGCCGGGCGGCGGCCGTGCTGGCGCGGATCACCGAGCAGGTCGCGAAGCTGCTCGGCGCGGTCGCGCGCATCCTGGGGCGGCTGGAGGAGCTGGCCCGCCCGGTGTGACGGAGCCGACCCCCGCGGTCAAGCCCCTTCGCGGTCAAGCCCCCGCCGCCGGCCCCGCGCCCAACCCTCCGCGCCCAACCCTCCGCGCCCAACCCTCCGCGCCCAACCCTCCGCGCCCAACCCTCCGCGCCTACCCCCCGCAGCCACCCCCGCGGCAGCTCGGGATCAGCCCGCCGACTCCCTGACCAGCGGCAGCAGCGCGGCGATGCGGTGCCGGGGCAGGTCGATCAGCCTCAGCTCCAGCTCGTCCTCGTCCTCGACGCGCCCGTCGACCCGGTCGCGCGCCTCGCGCTTGGTCAGCTGCCCCCGCGACGCGGTGACCAGCGCCTCCCGCCACACGTTGCCCAGCTTGCCGTGCGCCCGCGACAGCACCTCGCGCACGGCCAGGCCGCCCGCGTCCAGCGTGCCCGCCAGCACCTGGTCCGCCACCACGACGCAGTGCTTGCCGTCCGGGGTGGACCGCAGGAACCTCAGCGCGAACCTGGTGCCCACCAACGACGTCAGCGCCCGCTGCCCCTTCTCGGAGGCGACGTCCGGGTGGTTGTTCGGCACCAGCGCGGCCATCCGGCCCGGCGAGCACGCCAGCAGCGTCCGCAGCAGCCACGGTCCCGGGTCGCCGGACAGGTCCACCGCCAGGGACGCCGCGCCCTTGCCGACCGGCTCGGCCCACCCCGGCCGGCGCGGCTTCGGCGGCGGCGAGGACTCCGGGCGCGGGGCCAGGTCGACCAGCGCCTCCAGCGCCCGCGAACCCGGGCCGGACGCCTCCACCGACTGCGGGCCGTGGGTGTAGATGGCGGTCTTCGGCGGCGCGCCCGCCGAGCGGCGGGTGGTGGGCCGGCACACGTACAGGTCCGCCGCGCTGCCGATGGCCTGCGCGCCGTCGAACCGGTGGAACGCGGGCAGGACCGCCTCGAACAGCAGGCCCAGCATCTGGAGCTCCTGCTGCACCTTGAGCCCGAGCGCGGGGGTGCGCTCGCTGGACCCGTGCGCCAGCAGGACCCGGCCCCGGCCGAGGTCGGCCAGGCACTCGATCGCCCGGGACGCGAACAGCGCCATGCCCTCCGGCGTGTAGGGCGGGTCGCTGAACACCAGGTCCGCCGACTCCAGCGCGGCGGGCGGCAGCCCGAACCGGAAGTCCGCGTGCAGCGCGCGCACCGACCACCCGCGCTCCCCGGCCAGGGTCGCGACGTGCTCCAGCAGCCGGTCGTCCACGTCGACCACCACGACCGACACCGCCGGGTTCACCGCGCACACCGCCAGCGAGGTCAGGTCGTGGTCGCCCAGGCACAGCAGCGTCCGCCCGGCCAGGTCGTAGGTCGCGTCCAACCACAGCGCCCGCCGCAGCGCGGTCTCCGGCGTCGCCTGCACGTGGTCCAGCGCGGCCAGCGGCGGCGGCACGGCGGCGATGTCGGCCCGGATCGACCGCAGCCGCCCGGCGTGCCCGCGCACCAGCTCGTCCAGCGGGTCGGGCAGCTCGCCGCCCGCGCGGAACTCGGCGTAGTCGGCGGCCTTCGCCGGGGTCACGCGGTGGCGGTCACCGCTGGTCTCCAGGTCGTCACCGATCGCGGTCAGCAGCTCCTGCACGGTGCGCCGGGGCACTGCGGGAAGCCGCACCAGCTCCGCGAGCGGGTGCCAGTCCTCGATCAGCAGGTCCAGCACGCGGCGGAGCTTGCGCGCGTGCACGCCTCGTGCGGCCAGCAGGGCGCGCACCGGTTCGGTTGCCACAAACGGTGCAGCGTACTGACCGGATGGTGGAACGCCGTGCCCCGGTCCGGGTGACGGGCTAGGGTCGTTCGACGCTTGGCGCCCATCGGCAGGAGGAGCACGGGTGATCGAGTTCCGCGACGTGACCAAGCGGTTCGGCGACGGCACCACCGCGGTCGACGGCCTGGACCTGGTGGTCGAGGCCGGCACGATCACGGTCTTCGTCGGCCCGTCCGGGTGCGGCAAGACCACGTCGCTGCGCATGGTGAACCGGATGCTCGACCCGACCTCGGGCACCGTGCTGGTGGACGGCCGCGACGTCATGGCCGTGGACCCGCCGACGCTGCGGCGCGGCATCGGGTACGTCATCCAGCAGGCCGGCCTGTTCCCGCACCGGACGGTGCTGGACAACGTGGCCACCGTGCCGCTGCTCACCGGGTGGACCCGGCGGCGGGCGCGGTCGCGGGCCGCCGAGCTGCTGGAGCTGGTGGGCCTGCCCGCCGAGCTGGGCCGGCGCTACCCCGTGCAGCTGTCCGGCGGGCAGCAGCAGCGCGTGGGCGTGGCGCGGGCGCTGGCCGCGGACCCGCCGGTGCTGCTGATGGACGAGCCGTTCAGCGCCGTGGACCCCGTGGTGCGCGAGGGGTTGCAGGACGAGCTGCTGCGGCTCCAGGCCGAGCTGGACAAGACGATCGTGTTCGTCACCCACGACATCGACGAGGCGGTGCGCATCGGGGAGAAGGTGGCCGTGCTGCGCGTCGGCGGCGTGCTCGCGCAGTACGCGCCGCCGGCCGAGCTGCTGGCCCGCCCCGCCGACGACTTCGTGGCCGGGTTCGTGGGCAAGGACCGCGGCTACCGCAGCCTGTCCTTTCTGGACGCTTCCGGGGTGGAGGTCGCCGACGCGCCGACCGTCGCGCCCGCCGACGGCCACGCGCCCGGCGACGGCTGGCGGCTGGTGGTCGGCGCGGACCGCAGGCCCAGCGGCTGGGTCGCGCCGGACGGCGCGCTCGTGCCCGGCGGCTCGCTCTACGAGGTGGGCGCGCCGGTGCGGGGCGCGCTGGACTCCGCGCTGTCCTCGCCGTCCGGCCTGGGCGTGGCCGTGGACGCCGAGGGCAGGCTGGCGGGCGTGGTCACCGCGCGGCAGGTCCTGGACGTGATCGAGCGCGGCCGTGGGTGAGCTCGGGACCTACCTGGCCGACGCGGGCACGCGGGCGGCCCTGGTGGACATGCTGCTCGACCACGTCTACCTGTCGCTGGTCCCGCTGCTGGTGTCGGTGGCGCTGGCGGTCGTGCTCGGCCTGCTGTGCCACCGGTTCCGGCGGGTGCGGTCGGCGCTGGTCGGGCTGTCCAACGTGGTCTACACGATCCCGTCGCTCGCGCTGTTCGCGATCATCCCGGCGATCGCCGGCACGCGGGTGCTCGACCCGCTCAACGTGATCATCGCGCTGACCGCCTACACCACCGCGCTGCTCGTGCGACCGGTCGCCGACGCGCTGGACGCGGTGCCCGAGCACATCACCGCCGCCGCCACCGCGATGGGCTTCCGGCCGCTGCGCCGGTTCCTGGCGGTGGAGCTGCCGCTGGCCGTGCCGGTGCTCGCGGCGGGCGTGCGGGTCGGGTCGGTGAGCAACATCAGCCTGGTCAGCGTCGGCGCGCTGATCGGCACCGGCGGGCTGGGCGCGCTGTTCACCGACGGGTTCCGCCAGCGCTACCTCGCGCCGATCATCGTCGGCATCGTGCTGACGCTCGTGCTCGCGCTGGTGGTCGACCTGCTGCTGGTGCTGCTGCGCAACCTGCTGACGCCGTGGGCGAGGCTGGAGAAGCCATGATCTTCGCGGACGCCTTCGCGTGGCTCGTCGACCCGGTCAACTGGACCGGCTCGAAGTCGATCCCGGTGCGGGTCGGCGTGCACCTGCTGTACTGCCTGGGCGCGGTGCTCGGCGCGGCCGCCGTCGCGGTGCCGCTGGGCCTGTACGTCGGGCACACCGGGCGCGGCGGCGTGGTGCTGGTGGGCGCCGGCAACGCCCTGCGCGCGCTGCCCACGCTGGGCCTGGTGACGTTCCTGTACCTGGTCGCGGGCGGCGGCGCGGTCGGCGTGCTGATCGGCCTGGTGGTGCTGGCCGTGCCGCCGATCCTGGCGGGCACGTACGCGGGCATCCAGGACGTGGACCGCGGGGTGGTGGACGCCGCGCGCGGCATGGGCATGACCGGCGCGCAGCGGCTGTGGCGGGTGGAGGTGCCCAACGCGCTGCCGCTGCTCGTCGGCGGCCTGCGCAACGCCACGCTCCAGGTCGTCGCGACCGCCTCGGTCGCGGCGTACGTGGGTATCGAGACGCTGGGCCGTCCGCTGCTGGACGGCCTCCGGGTGCTGGACTACGGGCAGTTCGTCGGCGGCGCGGTGCTCATCGCGCTGCTGGCGGTCGTGCTGGACGTCCTGCTCGCGGGGCTGGGGCGACTGGTCGTCCCGGCCGGGTTGAGGCTGCGGACGCGGCCGGGTCGCCGGGAGAAGCCGGTGACCGTCGAATCGGGAGGAAGCACGGCATGAAGCGCACGTGGGCCGTCATCGCCGCGGCGGCCGCGCTGGTCGTCACCGGCTGTGGGTCGCAGGACGACCTGAGCGGGGCGAACCAGCAGGCGGCGTCCGGTGAGGTCGTGGTCGGTTCGGCCGACTTCACCGAGAACAAGATCCTGGCCGAGATCTACGCCGGCGCGCTGCGGGCGACGGGCGCGACGGTGTCGGTCAAGGCCGGCATCGGCGCGCGCGAGCTGGTGGTGAAGGCGTTGCAGGACAGGTCGCTCGGCGTGGTGCCGGAGTACAGCGGCAACCTGCTCAACTACTTCGACAAGACCAACACCACGACCGGGTCCGAGGAGGTCTACGAGGCGCTGAAGGCCAAGACGCCCGAGGGGCTGGAGGTGCTGGCGCAGTCGTCGGCGGAGGACAAGGACGTCCTGGTGGTCACCGCGGAGACCGCGGCCGGCGGCGTGAAGTCGATCGCGGACCTCGGCGCGGGCAAGTACGCGCTCGGCGCGGCCGGCGAGTGGGCGCAGCGCTGGGAGTCGAAGGTCGACGAGCTGTACGGGGTGAAGTTCACCGAGATCAAGACCACCGACGCGGGTGGGCCGGTGACCGTGGACGCGCTCAAGAACGGTGAGGTGCAGGTGGCCAACCTGTACACCACGTCGGCCGACATCGCGGCCAACGGGTTCGTGCAGCTGGAGGACCCGAAGACGATGTACCCGGCGCAGAACGTGGTGCCGCTGCTGCGGTCGGACGCGGTCGACGCCAAGGGGCGGGAGGCGCTGGACGAGGTGTCGGCGGCGCTGACCACCGAGATCCTGGCGGACCTGGTCAAGCAGGTGGACGTGGACAAGAAGACCATCGCCAACGTGGCGGCGGACTTCCTGAAGAACGTGTCGTCGTAGGTCTTCAGGTCGGCTTCGACGGCCCGGTTCCCGGTGGGAGCCGGGCCGTCGCGCTGTTCCGGGTGTGGAACTCAGCCGTCCTGAGCGTTCGACACGGTGGGTCTGGGTGTTCGACTCGCGGACTGAACGTGTAGTTCGGGGGGTCTGGACGTGTAACTCGGGGGGTCTGGGCGTACGACTCGCGGGGTCTGGAGGTACGACTCGCGGGGGTGGGTGGGCGGGGGTCAGGTGCGGCCGTCGATGCGGGAGGTCAGCTCGTCGGCCGCCCGCCGGACCTCCGTCGCCAGGTCGGGCCAGGTCTCGCCGCACTCCGCCGCGCACTCGTGCCGGAAGGTCACCGTGACCGCGGCGATCGGGCGCCGGCCGTGGTCGAACACCGGGGCCGCCACCGAGGCGAACCCGGCCGTGACGTAGCCGTCCTCCACGGCCCAGCCGCGCCGCCGCTCCACGGCCAGCAGCCGCCGCAGGGCGGGCAGGTCCGCCGGCCCCCGCCCGGTCCGGTCCACGAACGAGGCCGCCCCCGGGAACAGCGCCCGGACCTGCGCCGCGGGCAGCCGCCCCAGCACCGCCCGGCCCGACGCGGTCAGGTGCGCGGGCAGCCGCACGCCCACGTCCGACACGATCGTGGTCGGCTGCCGGGGCTGCTCGCGCACCAGGTAGAGCGACTCGGCCCCGTGCAGCACGCCCAGGTGCGCGGCGCGGCCGGCGGAGTCCACCAGCCGCCGCAGCACGGGCCCGGCCAGCCGCTCCAGCGGGTCGTGCCGCAGGTAGGCCGACCCGAGTTCGAACGCGGCCACGCCCAGCCCGTAGCGTCGCTCCTCGGGGAAGTGGGTCGCGAACCCGGCCGCCGCCAGCTCCGCGAGCAGGTGGTAGGTCGTCGACCGGGGCAGGGACAGCTCGCGGGCCACCGCCGCCGCCGACAGCGGTCCCGGCCTGCTCGCCAGCAGCCGCAGCACGGCGAGTCCCCGGCGCAGCGCCGGCACGTCGCTGCTGGCTCCCACGGGACCCATTCTCAACAACTCGGCGGTCGCGCGCAGTGGAGGGTCGTGACGACGAGCTCCGAGGAGTTCGCCGCGGCTCAGGTCCCGCTGACCGGCGTGGACCCGCCCACCCCGGACCCCACCGGGCACCACGACGAGCGCGAGGCCATGCTCCAGCGCATCGACGCGCTGCCGCGCGAGCAGAAGGCCGCCGTGGTCCTGCGCTTCTACGAGGGGTACGACGACGAGGAGATCGCCGCCACCCCGGGCTGCTCCCGGGGCACGGTCCGCAGCCACATCTCCCGCGCGCCGGCCACCCCGCGCGCGGCCGAGAAGGTGAAGGAGGCGCTGTGAACGACACCGAGGAGCTGGTCGCGGAGGCCCTGCGGCTGCGCGCACCCCGCCACCTGGTCCCGTGCTCGCCGCCCTGCGCCGCCCGCGCCGCGACCGCAGGCCGCTGTTCCTGGTCCTGGGCACCGCCGGCGCGGTCGCCGCGGCCGTCGTGGTGGTCACCACGGTCACCGGGCCCCCGCCGCCGAGCAGGCGCCGCCGGCGGTGTCGATCCCCACGACGGCGGTGGACCCGGGCCCGACCGTGCCGACCGTGCCGCTGGAGTACAGCCCGACGTGGCTGCCCGAGGGCTTCACCGAGTGGCGGCGCGGCACCTCCCCCCACGGCTCGGAGCGCTCCTACCCGCGGACCGGGGCACCCGACTCCGTCGCGTCGCTGATCGGGTTCAGCGTCCGCCAGGACGACATCGCCACGCGCACCGCCTCGCTGGAGGCGTCCGCCGACCGGGTCGCGGTCCGCGGCGCGCCCGGCTACTTCGTCGGCGGCGACCTCCACCGGCGGGTGCGCGAGGACCGGTTCCTCGTCGTCACCACGCAGGCGGTGCCCGACGCGCGCGCCACGGCGCTGCGGGTGGCCGAATCCGTCCAGCCGGACGACCGGGTGGTGCGTGCCGGTGTCCGTCGACGGCTCGACCGACTTCACCGTCTCCGCCCTGGGCGAGGAGGGCTGGACCGCCTACGTGAACGTGACGCGGGACGGGCACCGCTACCTCGTCTCCCTACCTGGCCAACGCGGTGCGGGAGGTGACGGCGCGGGACCGTCCCGCGCAGTACTACGAGGTCAGCGGCGGGCTGCTCAACGTGGACCTCGGCGGCGGGCGGTACCTCGGCGTGTCGAACTCCGCCCCGACCGGCCCGTTGGCGCCCCCCCCGAGGTGCTGGTGGGGATCGCCGGGCGGGTGGTGGTGGACCCGCGGCCCCAGGTCAGGTGGTAGCCGGCCCGGCCGGAGGGGCAGCCGTCTGGGGTACCAGACGGCATCGCGGGTTCCCGGGTCGTGCGGACCCGGCCGCCGGGGTGGGATGGGCACATGCAGCAACCCGTGCAGCTGGGTCCGAAGCCCCTGACCCGAGCCGACGTCCACGCCGTGGCCCGCGAGGACGCGCGGGTGGAGATCACGGACGCGGCGCGCGAGGCGGTCACCGCCGCCCGCGCGCACATCGACCGCCTGGCCACGGCCGACGAGCCCACCTACGGCGTGTCCACCGGGTTCGGCGCCCTCGCGGTCCGGCACATCCCGCCGGACCGCCGCGCCGCCCTCCAGCGGTCCCTGGTCCGCTCGCACGCGGCGGGCGCGGGCCCGGAGGTGGAGCGCGAGGTCGTCCGCGCGCTGGTCCTGCTCCGCCTCAAGACGCTGACCAGCGGCCACACCGGCATCCGGCCGGGGACCGCCGGGGCGATGGCCGCCATGCTCAACGCGGGCATCACCCCGGTGGTGCGCGAGTTCGGCTCGCTGGGCTGCTCCGGCGACCTCGCGCCGCTGTCCGCCGCCGCCCTGGCGCTGATCGGCGAGGGCGAGGTGCGCGACGCCGCCGGTCACCTGGTCCCGGCCGCCGACGCGCTGGCCGCGGCGGGTATCGAGCCCGTCCGGCTGGCCGAGAAGGAGGGCCTGGCGCTGATCAACGGCACCGACGGGATGCTGGGGATGCTGGTGCTGGCGATCGAGGACCTGCACCGCCTGCTGGACGTGGCCGACCTGACCGCGGCGATGAGCGTGGAGGCCCTGCTCGGCACCGACCGCGTGTTCGCCGCCGACCTCCAGGCGCTGCGCCCGCACCCCGGCCAGGGGCACTCGGCCCGGCGCATGGCCGCGTTCCTGGCGGACTCGGAGATCGTGGCCAGCCACCGCGGCCCGGACTGCACCCGCGTCCAGGACGCCTACTCGCTGCGCTGCTCGCCCCAGGTGCACGGGGCCGCCCGCGACACCGTGGCCCACGCCGAGACCGTCGCGGACCGCGAGCTGGCCGCCGCGGTGGACAACCCGGTGGTGCTGGCCGACGGCCGGGTCGAGTCCAACGGCAACTTCCACGGCGCGCCGCTGGCCTACGTGCTGGACTTCCTGGCCATCCCGACCGCGGACGTGGCGAGCATCGCGGAGCGCCGCACCGACCGGATGCTCGACGTGCACCGCTCGCACGGCCTGCCGCCGTTCCTGGCGCACGACCCGGGCGTGGACTCCGGCCACATGATCGCCCAGTACACCCAGGCCGCCATCGTCGGCGAGCTCAAGCGGCTCGCGGTCCCGGCGAGCGTGGACTCCATCCCGAGCAGCGCCATGCAGGAGGACCACGTCTCCATGGGCTGGTCCGCCGCCCGCAAGCTGCGCAGGGCCGTGGACGGGCTGCGGACCGTGCTGGCGATCGAGCTGGTCACCGCCGCCCGCGCCCTGGACCTGCGCCACCCCCTCAAGCCCGCACCCGCCACCGCGGCGGCCGTCGCGACGCTCCGCGAGGTCGTGCCGGGCCCCGGCCCGGACCGCCACCTCGCCCCGGAGATCGCCGCCGCCGAGGAACTGATTCGAAGTGGAGCGATCTGATGGTCCGCGCCAACCGAGGAACCGAGCTGACCGCCCGCAGCTGGCAGACCGAGGCCGCCCTGCGGATGTTCCACAACAACCTGGACCCGGAGGTCGCGGAGCGCCCCGACGACCTGGTGGTCTACGGCGGCACCGGCCGGGCCGCCCGCGACTGGCCGAGCTTCCACGCCATCACGCGCGAGCTGACCGACCTGGCCGACGACGAGACGCTGCTGGTGCAGTCCGGCCGCCCGGTGGGCGTGCTGCGCACCCACGAGTGGGCGCCGCGCGTGCTGATCGCGAACTCCAACCTGGTGCCGGACTGGGCGAACTGGCCCGAGTTCCGCCGGCTGGAGGCCGAGGGCCTGACCATGTACGGCCAGATGACCGCCGGCTCGTGGATCTACATCGGCACCCAGGGCATCCTCCAGGGCACCTACGAGACGTTCGCCGCGGTCGCGGACAAGCGGTTCGGCGGCACCCTCAGGGGCACCCTCACCGTCACCGCCGGCCTCGGCGGCATGGGCGGCGCGCAACCGCTCGCGGTCACCATGAACGAGGGCGTCGCCCTGTGCGTCGAGGTCGACCCGGCCCGCGCGCGCCGCCGCGTGGAGACCCGCTACCTCGACGAGGTCGCCGACGACCTGGACGACGCCGTGGCCCGCGTGCTCAGGGCCAAGGCCGAGGGCCGCGCGCTGTCGGTGGGCCTGATCGGCAACGCCGCCGAGGTGCTGCCCGAGCTGCTGCGCCGCGACGTGCCGGTGGACGTGGTCACCGACCAGACCTCCGCCCACGACCCGCTGGCGTACCTGCCGAAGGGCGTGGCCGTGGAGGACTGGGCCGACTACGCGGCCGGGAAGCCCGACGAGTTCACCGACCGGGCCCGCGAGTCGATGGCCGAGCACGTGGGCGCCATGGTCGGCTTCCTGGACCGCGGGGCCGAGGTGTTTGACTACGGCAACTCGCTGCGCGGCGAGGCCCGGCTCGGCGGCTGCGAGCGGGCGTTCGACTTCCCCGGCTTCGTGCCCGCCTACGTCCGGCCGCTGTTCTGCGAGGGCCGGGGCCCGTTCCGGTGGGCCGCGCTGTCCGGCGACCCGGCCGACATCGCCAAGACCGACCGGGCGATCCTGGAGCTGTTCCCCGGGGACGAGAAGCTGGCCCGCTGGATCCGGCTGGCCGGCGAGCGGGTGGAGTTCCAGGGCCTGCCGGCCCGCATCTGCTGGCTCGGCTACGGCGAGCGGCACCTCGCGGGCCTGCGGTTCAACGAGATGGTGGCCTCCGGCGAGCTGTCCGCGCCGATCGTGATCGGCCGCGACCACCTGGACTGCGGCTCGGTGGCCTCCCCCTACCGGGAGACCGAGGCCATGGCCGACGGCTCGGACGCCATCGCGGACTGGCCGCTGCTCAACGCCCTGGTCAACACCGCCTCGGGCGCCACCTGGGTGTCGCTGCACCACGGCGGCGGCGTGGGCATCGGCCGCTCGATCCACGCCGGCCAGGTGACCGTCGCGGACGGCACCGAGCTGGCCGCGCGCAAGATCGAGCGGGTGCTGACCAACGACCCGGCCATGGGCGTGATCCGGCACGTCGACGCGGGCTACCGGCGCGCCGCCGACGTGGCCGCCGCGAAGGACGTCGTGATCCCCATGGCGGGTGCGCGGTGATCGACCTCGCGGACCTCGCCGACGTCGGCCGCGACCCGCGGCGCGGCGGGTACTCGCGGCACGGCTTCGACCGCGCCGAGCTGGAGCTGCGCGCCTGGTTCACCGAGCAGGCGCGGAGGCGCGGCCTGGACGTGCGGCCCGACCGCAACGGCAACCTGTGGGCCTGGTGGGGCGAGCCGGGTCCGGGCGCGGTGGTCACCGGCAGCCACCTGGACTCGGTGCCCGGCGGCGGCGCGTTCGACGGCCCGCTGGGCGTGGTGTCCGCGCTCCAGGCGGTGGACCTGCTGCGCGCCCGCGGCTTCACGCCGACCAGGCCGCTGGCGGTCGTGGTGTTCGTGGAGGAGGAGGGCGGGCGCTTCGGCGTGGCCTGCCTGGGCTCGCGGCTGATGACCGGCGCGATCTCGGCCGAGGCCGCGTGCGCGCTGACCGACGCCGACGGCGTCACCTTCGGCGAGGCGGCCCACGCGGCGGGCTTCGACCCGCTGCGCATGGGCCGCGACGACCGGGCGCTGTCGTCCGTCGGCGCGTTCGTCGAACTGCACGTGGAGCAGGGGCGCGGACTGGAGGTGCCGGTCGGGCTGGCATCGTCGATCCTGGCGCACGGCCGGTGGCGCCTCACCTTCACCGGCGAGGGCAACCACGCCGGGGCGACGCTGGTCGAGGACCGCCGCGACCCGATGCTGCCGGCCGCCGCGGCGGTGCTGGCCGCCCGGCGGGCCGCGACGGGCGGCGCGCGGGCGACCGTGGGCCGGGTCGTGCCGAACCCCGGCGGCACCAACGTGATCGCCTCGTCCGTGGACGTGTGGCTGGACGCCCGCGCCGACGACGAGCCGCGCACCCGCGAGGTGGTCGAGGCGGTCACCGCGGCCGCCCGGGAGGCCGCGCGGGACGAGGGCTGCGAGGTGGTCGTGCGCGAGGAGAGCTGGGGCGGGACGGTGACCTTCGACGCCGGGCTGATGGCGGAGGTGCGCGCGGCGATCGGGGCCGACACGCCCGCGCTGCCCACCGGGGCCGGGCACGACGCGGGCGTGCTGGCCGCGCACGTGCCCACCGCGATGCTGTTCGTGCGCAACCCCACCGGGGTGAGCCACGCGCCGGGGGAGCACGCCGAGCCGGACGACTGCGCGGCGGGCGTGGTGGCCCTGGCGACGACGCTGGAGCACCTGGCCAGGTGACGGGCTTCTGGCTGGAGCGGGCGTGGCTGCCGGAGGGGCCGGCCGCGCGGGTGCTGGTGCGGGTGGACCGGGGGCTGATCACCTCCGTGTCCACTGTGGACACCATCCCGCTGGGCGTGGAACGCCTGCGCGGCATGGTGTTCCCGGGTTTCGCGAACGCCCACTCGCACGCGTTCCACCGGGCGTTGCGCGGGCGCACGCACGGCGACGGCGGCACGTTCTGGACGTGGCGCGAGCGGATGTACGCGCTGGCCGGGCGGTTGACGCCCGAGTCGTACCTGCGGCTCGCGCGGGCGGTCTACGCGGAGATGGCCGTGGCCGGCGTGACGGCGGTGGGTGAGTTCCACTACCTGCACGCGGGCGGCAACGAGATGGGCGAGGCGCTGCGGACCGCCGCCGCCGAGGCCGGTGTCCGGCTCACCCTGCTGGACGCCTGCTACCTCGCCGGGGGCATCGGCGAACCGGTGCGCGGGGTGCAGGAGCGGTTCTCCGACGGCACCGGCGAGCGGTGGGCGGCCCGCGTCGCGGAGCTGCGGGAGGACGGCAACACCAGGGTCGGCGCGGCCATCCACTCCGTGCGCGCCGTGCCCCGCGAGGAGTTGGCCCTGGTGGCGGGCGCGTTCCCGGACCGGCCGCTGCACGTGCACCTGTCGGAGCAGCCGGCCGAGAACCGGGCCTGCCTGGACGCGTACGGGATGACGCCGACGCGGCTGCTGGCCGAGGCGGGCGCGCTGACGCCGCGCACCACCGCCGTGCACGGCACCCACCTGTCCGCCGAGGACGTCGGGCTGCTGGGCGCGTCCGGGACCGGCGTGTGCTTCTGCCCGACCACGGAGGCGGACCTGGCCGACGGGCTCGGACCGGCGCGGGAGCTGGCCGACGCCGGGTCGCCGCTGTCGCTGGGCAGCGACCAGCACGCGGTGGTCGACCCGCTGCTGGAGGCGCGCGCCCTGGAGCACGGCGAGCGGCTGCGGACCGGCCACCGGGGGCGGTTCGCGCCCGCCGAACTGGTCGCGGCGCTGACCAACCACGCGGCGATCGGGTGGCCCGGGGCGGGGCGGATCGCGGTGGGCTCGCCGTGCGACCTGGTGGCGGTGCGGCTGGACTCGGCGCGCACGGCCGGCGCGTCGCCCGACCAGGTGGTCCTGGCGGCCACCGCGTCGGACGTGGCGACGGTCGTCTCCGGCGGCCGGGTGGTGGCGCGCGACGGGGTGCACGAGGCGTTGGGCGAGGTCGGGCGGTTGCTGGGGGAGGTCCTGTGAGCAGCGCGGTGGTCACCGGCATCGGTGAGCTGACCACGAACGACCCGGAGCTGGGGCGGCTCGCCGACGCGGCGCTGGTGGTCGAGGACGGGGTGGTGGCGTGGGTCGGGCCCGCCTCGTCCGCGCCGGCCGCCGACGGGGCCGTGGACGTCGGCGGGCGGGCCGTGCTGCCGGGGTGGGTGGACAGCCACACGCACCTGGTGTTCGCGGGGGACCGGACCGCCGAGTTCGAGGCGCGGGTGGCCGGCCGGCCGTACACCGCCGGCGGGATCGCGGTGACCGTGTCCGCCACCCGGGCGGCGTCGGACGAGGAGCTGGCCGCGAACCTGCGGCGGCACGTGGCCGAGGCCGCCGCGCAGGGCACCACGACCGTCGAGACCAAGACCGGCTACGGGCTGACCGTCGCCGACGAGGTGCGGTCCGCGCGCATCGCCGCGGCGGAGGTGGACGAGGTGACGTTCCTCGGGGCGCACCTGGTGCCGCCGGGCGCGGACGCCGCCGGCTACCTGGACCTGGTGACCGGGGAGATGCTGGACGCGGTCGCGCCGCACGTGCGGTGGGCGGACGTGTTCTGCGAGGTCGGGGCGTTCGACGAGGACCAGTCCCGGACCGTGCTGCGGGCCGCCGCCGCGCGCGGGCTGGGGCTGCGCGTGCACGGCAACCAGCTGGGCGAGGGGCCGGGCGTGCGGCTGGCGGTGGAGCTGGGCGCGGCGAGCGTCGACCACTGCGCGCACCTGTCGGCGGCCGACGTGGACGCGCTGGCCGGGTCGTCGACGGTGGCCACCCTGCTGCCCGCGTGCGACCTGTCGACCCGCCAGCCCCTGGCCCCGGCCCGGCGCCTGCTCGACGCGGGCGCGACCGTCGCGCTGGCCAGCAACTGCAACCCGGGCAGCTCCTACACCAGCTCGATGGCGTTCTGCGTGGCCACGGCCGTGCTCCAGATGGGGTTGACGGTGCGGGAGGCCGTCGCCGCCGCCACCCTGGGCGGCGCGCGGGCGCTGCGCCGCGACGACGTGGGCCACCTCGGCGTGGGCGCGCGGGCCGACCTGCACGTGCTCGACGCGCCGTCGGCCACGCACCTGGCGTACCGGCCCGGCGTGCCGCTGACGTGGGCGGTCTGGCGGGCGGGCGTGCGGCTGCGGTGAAGGAGGCCCGTGGTCCCGGTGCTCCCGGGACCACGGGCCGGTCGAATGGACCTCCAGGGTGGTGGGCGGCGAGTCGGCGGCGCCGACCGGCGGCGCCGACGCGAGCGCGGCCCCGGCGACCAGGGCGGTGGCGACCGCGACCTTCGCCGGGTTGAGCACGTGCTGTCTCACGGGCGTCGGGCGGGCGCGGGACCCGCGCGTCACCTCGTCGGGCCGGGACCTCCCGTTCGACGTGCCGGCCCTCGGGGGAGCTGGAGCGGCTCCACGTGGCCGGATCCGCGCGGTACGGGCAGGCTTGGCGGTATGGAGTACACCCAGCTCGGCCGTTCCGGCCTGTCCGTGTCCCGCCTGTGCGTCGGGACGATGAACTTCGGGCCGGAGACCCCGGAGGCCGACAGCCACCAGATCATGGACCGCGCCCACGAGCACGGCCTGAACTTCTTCGACACCGCCGACGTCTACGGTTGGCAGAAGGGCGAGGGCGTCACCGAGCAGATCATCGGCCGGTGGTTCGCCCAGGGCGGCGGGCGGCGCGAGCGCACCGTGCTGGCCACCAAGCTGTACGGCGACATGGGGGACTGGCCCAACGAGAAGCGGCTGTCCGCGCTGCACATCCGGCGGGCTGCGGACGCCTCCCTCAAGCGGCTCCAGACCGACTACATCGACCTGTACCAGATGCACCACGTGGACCGGAACGCGCCGTGGGACGAGGTCTGGGAGGCGTTCTCGGTCCTGCGGCAGCAGGGCAAGGTGATCTACTTCGGGTCGTCGAACTTCGCCGGGTGGCACCTCGCCCAGGCCCAGGAGGCGGCCCGGAACAGGAACTTCCTCGGGCTGGTCAGCGAGCAGTCGATCTACAACCTGCTCAACCGGTACGTGGAGCTGGAGGTGCTGCCGTCGGCCCGCCACTACGGCATCGGCGTCATCCCGTGGTCCCCGCTCAACGGCGGCCTGCTCGGCGGCGTGCTGCGCAAGCAGCGCGAGGGCGGGGGCTCGCGGGGCAACAGCGGGCGCAGCGCCGAGGCGCTGGAGAGGTACCGCTCGGCCATCGAGGCGTACGAGAAGCTGGCCGCCGACCTCGGTGAGGACCCCGCCCACCTGGGCCTGGCGTGGCTGCTGCACCAGGAGGGCGTGACGGCGCCGATCATCGGCCCGCGCACGCGGGACCAGTTGGACGGCTCGCTGCGGGCGGTGGAGATCAAGCTGGACCGGGAGGTGCTGGACCGCCTGGACGAGCTGTTCCCGGCCCCGGGCCCGAACGGCAGCAAGCCCGCGCCGGAGGCGTACGCCTGGTGAGCACGGACGCCCGGTGAGCGCCGATGCCCGATGAGCACGGACGAGGCCCCCGCCCGGGAACGGGCGGGGGCCTCGTCGGCTCGTCGTCGGCTCAGTCCTCGAAGTCGTCCTCGTCGTCGCGCGCCAGGTACGTGGCCAGGCGCTCGACCGCCGTCTCGAACTCCGGGTTCGCGTCGACGAACCGGCGCAGCTTGTCGGCCAGCCAGGCGAGGCTGACCTCCTCCTCGCCGCGCCGGCTCTCCAGCTCCTCGATACCCCGGTCGGTGAAGTACACGACCCCTACTCGAACGCCTTGGTGATCAGCTCGCGCTGCTCGACCTCGTGGACCTTGGACGACCCGGCCGACGGCGCGGCCATCGGGCGCCGGGACACGCGCTTGACCCGGAAGCGGTCCGGCAGCAGCTCCGGCAGCGCCAGCCCGAAGAACGGCCACGCGCCCTGGTTCGCCGGCTCCTCCTGGACCCAGCGGACCTCGGCGGCGTTCGGGTAGCTCTCCAGCGCCTCGGTCAGCTTGCGCGCCGGCACCGGGTACAGCTGCTCGACCCGCACCACCGCCACGTCCTTGACGCCGCGCTTCTCCTGCTCGGCCAGCAGCTCGTAGTAGATCTTGCCGTAGCACAGGATGACCTTGGTGACCTCGGACTTCACCACGTTCCGGTCGTCGATGACCGACTGGAAGCGGTTCTCGACGAAGTGCTCCACCGGGCTGACCGCGGCCTTGAGGCGCAGCATCGACTTGGGGGTGAACACCACCAGCGGGCGGTTCACGCCGTCCAGCGCGTGCCGGCGCAGCAGGTGGAAGTAGTTCGCCGGGGTCGACGGCACCGCGATCGTCATCGAGCCCTCCGCGCACAGCTGGAGGAACCGCTCGATGCGGCCGGAGGTGTGGTCAGGGCCCTGGCCCTCGTGACCGTGCGGCAGCAGCAGCACCACGTCGGACAGTTGGCCCCACTTCGCCTCACCGGACGAGATGAACTCGTCGATGATCGGCTGCGCGCCGTTGACGAAGTCGCCGAACTGCGCCTCCCACAGCACCAGCGCGTCCGGGTTGGCCACCGAGTAGCCGTACTCGAAGCCGAGCGCCGCGAACTCCGACAGCACCGAGTCGTAGACCATGAACTTGCCCTGGGTCTCGGCCAGGTTCTGGAGCGGGGTGTACTCCTCGGACCGCTTGCGGTCCACCAGCGTGGCGTGCCGCTGCACGAACGTGCCGCGCCGCGAGTCCTGGCCGGCCAGGCGGACCGTGCGGCCCTCCATCACCAGCGACCCGAACGCCAGCAGCTCGGCGAACGCCCAGTCGATGCCGCCCTCGCGGGCCATCTTGGCGCGCCGCTCCAGCACCGGCTTCACCCGCGGGTGCGGGGTGAAGCCCTCGGGCAGGTCCACGTGCGCGTCGGCGATCCGCTCGATCGTCGACCGCTCGATGCCGGTGGGCAGCTTGGCCGGGATCTGCTGCTCGGCCTCGATCGACGGCGAGGTCTTGATCGGGTGCTTCTCCAGCTCCCGGACCTCGTTGAACACGTGCTCCAGCTGCGAGGAGAAGTCCTGGAGCGCCTTCTCGGCCTCCTCCACGGAGATGTCGCCGCGACCGATCAGCGCCTCGGTGTAGGTCTTGCGGACCGAGCGCTTGGTGTCGATCACGTCGTACATCGAGGGCTGCGTCATCGACGGGTCGTCGCCCTCGTTGTGGCCGCGCCGCCGGTAGCAGACCATGTCGATGACGACGTCCTTGTGGAACCGCTGCCGGTACTCCACGGCCAGCTTCGCGACCCAGTAGCACGCCTCGGGGTCGTCGCCGTTGACGTGGAACACCGGCGAGCCGATCATCTTCGCCACGTCGGTCGAGTACTTCGACGAGCGCGAGTTCTCCGGCGCGGTGGTGAAGCCGACCTGGTTGTTGACGATGACGTGCACGGTGCCGCCGGTGCGGTAGCCGCGCACGAGCGCCAGGTTCAGCGTCTCGGCGACCACGCCCTGGCCCGCGAACGCGGCGTCGCCGTGCAGCGCGACCGGCAGCACGGTGAAGCCCTCGCCGCCCTTGTCGAGCATGTCCTGCTTGGCCCGGACGATGCCCTCCAGCACCGGGTCCACGGCCTCCAGGTGCGACGGGTTCGCGGTCAGCGACACCTTGGTCTCGCCGTCGCCGAACATGCGGAAGTACTTGCCCTCCGCGCCCAGGTGGTACTTCACGTCGCCGGAGCCGTGCGCCTGGCCCGGGTCGAGGTTGCCCTCGAACTCGCGGAAGATCTGCGAGATCGGCTTGCCGACGATGTTGGCCAGCACGTTCAGCCTGCCGCGGTGCGGCATGCCGATGACGACCTCGTCGATCTCGTGCTCGGCGGCCTTGTCCAGCACCGCGTCGAGCAGCGGGATGACGGTCTCGCCGCCCTCCAGCGAGAACCGCTTCTGGCCGACGTACTTCGTCTGGAGGAAGGTCTCGAACGCCTCGGCGGCGTTGAGCTTCGACAGGATGTACTTCTGCACGGTGGCCGGCGGCTTCTCGTGCGGTACCTCGACGCGCTCCTGGATCCAGAGGCGCTCCTCCGGGTCGAGGATGTGCATGTACTCGACGCCGACCGTGCGGCAGTACGAGTTGCGCAGCACGCCCAGGATGTCGCGCAGCTTCATCCGCTCCTGGCCCGCGAACCCGCCCACCGGGAACTCCCGGTCCAGGTCCCACAGGGTCAGGCCGTGCGACAGCACGTCCAGGTCGCGGTGGCTGCGCTGGCGGTAGTTCAGCGGGTCCGTGTCGGCCATCAGGTGGCCGCGGGTGCGGAAGGCGTCGATCAGCTCGATGACGCGGGCGGTCTTGTCGACCGCGCCCTCGGGGATGTCGGCGACCCAGCGGATCGGCTCGTACGGCAGGCGCAGCGAGGTGAAGACGTCGTCGTAGAAGCCGTCCTCGCCCAGCAGCAGCTGGTGGATCCGCTTGAGGAACTCGCCGGACTCCGCGCCCTGGATGATCCGGTGGTCGTAGGTGGAGGTCAGCGTGATGATCTTGCTGACGCCCATGTCGGTCAGGGCCTGCTCGCTGGTGCCCTGGAAGTGCGCCGGGTACTCCATCGCGCCCACGCCGATGATCGCGCCCTGGCCCGCGGTCAGCCGCGGCACCGAGTGGTTGGTGCCGATCGTGCCGGGGTTGGTCAGCGAGATCGTGGTGCCGGAGAAGTCCTCGGCGGTCAGCGCGCCGCCGCGCGCCTTGCGGATCAGGTCCTCGTACGCCTGCCAGAACTGCGTGAACGTCATGTTCTCGCAGCCCTTGATCGAGGCCACGACCAGCGAGCGGGAGCCGTCCTTGCCGGGCAGGTCGATGGCCAGGCCGAAGTTGACGTGCTCGGGCGTGATCGCGTTCGGTTTGCCGTCGATCTCGGCGTAGTGGCGGTTCATGTTCGGGTACGCCTGGAGCGCCCGGACCACCGCGTAGCCGATCAGGTGGGTGAAGGAGACCTTGCCACCGCGGGTGCGCTTGAGGTGGTTGTTGATCACGATGCGGTTGTCGGCCAGCAGCTTGGCCGGCACCGCGCGCACGCTCGTCGCCGTCGGGACGGTGAGCGACAGCTCCATGTTCTTCGCGATGGCGGCGGCCGCGCCGCGCAGCGGCTTGCGCTCCTCGCCCTTGCCCTGCTGCACCGGCGCGGCCTTGGCGGCCTGCGCGGGAGCGGGCTTGGCCGGCGCCTGCTTCGGTTGTGCCTGTGCCTGTGCCTGTGCCTGCTTCGGCTGCGCGGCCGGCGCGGACCGGTCGGCCGGCTTGTCGGCGGGCTTGTCGTCGGTCCGGCCGGTGGGCTTAGCGGCCGGCTCGTCAGCGGGCTTCGCGGCGGACTTGGTGGCCGGCGCCGCGGCGGCCTTGGTGGCCGTCGTGGTGGTCGACGTGCTCGTGCCGTTCTCCGCGGACGTCGCGGCCCCGTTGGCGGACCGCTGCGTCGACTTGTAGTCGGCGAAGAAGTCGTGCCACGCCGGGTCTACCGACGACGGGTCGGCGAGGAACTGCTCGTACATCTCCTCGACCAACCACTCGTTGGGGCCGAACTGCGAAGCAGGGCTGCTGCTGGACACGGCTGGCGCTCGCCTCTATCCATCTCGCTCTTGGCAATGACTCACTCATCGTCAGGCTAGTCCCCCGTCTGGTGCAGTTCACACACAGGAGGGGCCGGGCGTCGAGTGTTCCCTCACAGGATCGATCAGGGCATCGGTCCCGTAACGGGTGCTTGAGCATCACTTGAGGTCGAGCCCGTCGCGTACTTCCCGGACTTCGACCCGACGTCGCCGCGCGCCCCCGCCCGCACTTCGGCGGTGAGGTGTTCAGTCACCTGAACGGAACCGATCCCACCTGCGTTTTCAACCTTGTGGTTGACCAACCGCGCAGACCGCCGTACCGTTGTGTTCAACCGAGCGGTTGAGCAAGGAGGCGGTGGTGGACGACCGGTTGTCGCGGGTGTTCTCGGCCCTGGCCGACCCGATCCGGCGCGACGTGGTGGCGCGGCTGGCCTCGGGGGACGCCACCGTGAACGAGCTGGCCGAGCCCTACCCGGTGACCGTGCAGGCCGTCTCGAAGCACCTGCGGGTGCTGGAGGAGGCGGGGCTCGTCACGCGCGGCAGGCAGGCGCAGCGGCGGCCCGTCCACCTGGAGGCGGAGGTGTTCGACCTGATGACGAAGTGGATCGAGCGCTACCGGCGTGAAGCCGAGCAGCGCTACCAGCGACTGGACGCCGTGCTCGCCGAGTTGGCCGAGCCCGAGCAGACCCGTGCCGAAGGAGAAGTGCCATGACCACGACCGAGCGAGCGGGAACCACGATCAGCGCCGACCCGGCGCTCCCGCTCATCCGCATCACCCGGGAGTTCGACGCGCCGCCCGAGGCGGTGTTCCGCGCGCACACCGAGCGCGACCTGGTGGTCAGGTGGCTGGGCCCGCGCTCGGTGACCATGGAGGTCGTCCGCTGGGACGCCACCACCGGCGGCGCCTACCGCTACCTGCACCGGCGCGACGACGAGGAGTACGGGTTCTTCGGCTCGTTCCACGAGGTGCGCCCGGCGGAGCGGATCGTGCAGACGTTCACCTTCGAGGGTTTCCCGGACGGGGTCTGCCTGGAGACGCTGACCCTGGAGGACCTGGGGGACGGGCACACCCGCCTGCACGCGCTGAGCGTGTACGAGTCGATCGAGGTGCGGGACGCGGTGCTGTCCAGCGGCATGGAGACCGGTGTGGTCGAGGGCTACGAGCAGCTGGACGAGCTGCTGGCCTCCTGAGCGCCGCCCTGTCGGCCCCCCTCGCGTGGTGAGCGGGGCCGTCAGGCGTTGGGGGTGGCCGGGCTGGGCTGGCCGGGGTGCGGCGGCCGGGCAGGGCTGGTCGGGCAAAGGCAGGGCGGGCAAGGCCACCCCGCCGCCCGACGCGGCGCCGCCCGACCGCAGGGCGCGGTCAGCCGGCCTGGGCGTCGGCCAGGTCACCGCCTGCCGCGCCGCCGGGCGCGCTCTCGTCGTCCGGCACGCCCTCCCCGATCCCGTGCGCCCACAACCGCGCGTAGTGCCCCCCGGCGGCCAGCAGCTCGGCGTGCGTCCCGACCTCCACCACCCGCCCGTCCGCCAGCACGACGATCCGGTCCGCCCGAGCCGCCGTGGCCAGCCGGTGCGCCACGACGAAGGTCGTCCGGGCACCCGCCAGGTGGTCGGACGCCTCCAGCACCGCCGACTCGGTGGCCGGGTCCAGTGCCGCCGTGGCCTCGTCCAGCAGCAGCAGCGAGGGCCGCACCAGCTCGGCCCGCGCCAGCGCCACCAGCTGCCGCTGCCCGGCCGACAACCCCTGCCCCCGCTCACCGACCTGCTGGTGGAACGCCGCCGGCAGCGAGGCGACCACCGGCAGCGCGCCCACCGCCCGCACCGCCGCCTCGATCTCCGCCCGCGTGGCCTCCGGCCGGGCGTAGGCCACGTTCTCCGCGACGTCCCCGCCGAACAGGTGCGCCTCCTGCGGCACCACGCCCAACCGCTGCCGCAGCGCCGACAGGTCGTAGTCCCGCACGTCGACCCCGTCGACCAGCACCTGCCCGCCGGTCGCGTCGTAGAACCGCGCCACCAGCTTCACCAGCGTCGACTTCCCGGCGCCCGTGGCACCCACCAGCGCCACCGTCTCGCCGGGCTCGACCCGCAGGGACACGCGGTCCAGCGCCGGCCGCTCGGCGCCCTGGTAGGCGAAGGTGACGTCCCGCAGCTCCACCTCGCCGCGCAGCTCGGTCACCGGCACCGGGTCGGCGGCCTCCGGCACCGTGGTGGGCGTGCGCAGCAGGTCCCCGATCCGGCTCAACCCCACCCGGGCCTGCTGGTACCCGTCGAACACGCCGGACAGCTGGTAGAGCGGCGCGAAGAACAACCCCAGGTACAGCACGAACGCCAGCAGCACGCCGGGCGACAGCGTCCCCTCCGCCACCCGGTACGCGCCGACCACCAGGATCGCCGCCTGCGCCACCCCCGACAGCAGCGACAGGAACGGGAAGTACGTCGCGATGTAGCGCTGCGCCCGGATGCGGGACCGCCGGTAGGCGTCGCTGCGCTCGGCGAACGCCTGCGCCGAGCGCCCCTCCCTCGTGTAAGCCTGCGAGACGCGCAGGCCCGAGACGTTCTCCTGGAGGTCCGCGTTGACCGCGCTGACCCGCTCCCGCGCCTCCGCGTAGGCCGCCGACGACAGGCGCTGGAAGATCACCGTCGCGATCACCAGCACCGGCAGCACCGCGAGCGCCACCAGCGACAGCCCCGGGTCGGTCACGACCAGCGCCGCGGCGATGCCGACCACGGTCAGCACGCTGATCGCGAACGTGGTCAACCCCGTCTGGAGGAAGCTCGACAGCGCGTCCACGTCCGTGGTCATTCGGGTCATGATCCGGCCGGCCATCTCGCGCTCGTAGTAGTCCAGGCCGAGCCGTTGCAGGTGGGCGTAGCTGCGCACGCGCAACAGGTACAGCAGGCGCTCGCCCAGCCGGGAGGTCACCACGACCCCCGCCGCCGTCGACACCCAGCCCGCCGCCACCAGGCCGAAGCCGATCCCGGCCACCGCGACCAACCAGCCGGCCGCGCCGCCCACCACGCCCCGGTCGATGCCGAGCCGGACCAGGCCGGGCAGGGCCACCGCCAGCGCCGTGTCGACCAGCAGCAGCCCGCCGACGCCGAGCATGGCCCAGCGCACCGGGCGCAGCAGGGTGCGCAGCCGGAAACCGGGGTCGGGCCGGCCGGGGTCCTCGCCCCGCAGGTCGGGTTCGTCGGTCGCGGGCGGCAGGGCCTGCACGCGGGCCATCAGCTCCGGCGTCGGCGGGGTGCCGCCCACCAGCGCCGAGGTGCCCCCGCCGCCCCTGGCCCGCGGCGCGGCGGCGGGAACCGACCGGTTCGCCGCGCGGACGGCCAGCTCGTCCTCGTCCGAGCCCGGCCACAGCTCCGGGGTGAAGCCGTCGGGACCGGGTTCCAGCCGGTGGTCGGCCCGCGGGTCGACGTGCTCGATCGCCTCGCCGGGCCCGGCCAGCAGCTCCCGGTACAGGCGGCAGCGCCCGTGCAGCTCCTCGTGCGTGCCCACGTCGACCACGCGGCCCGCGTCCAGCACCGCGATCCGGTCCGCCAGCGCCAGCGAGGAGCGCCGGTGCGCGACCAGGATCGTCGTCCGCTCGGCGGTGACCGCGGCCAGCGTGCGGTGGATGGCGGCCTCGGTGGCGTTGTCGACGGCCGAGGTGGCGTCGTCGAGCACCAGCACCCGCGGGTCCGACAGCAGTGCCCTGGCCAGGGCGACGCGCTGGCGCTGGCCGCCGGACAGGGTCAGGCCGCGCTCGCCGACGACCGTGTCGTAGCCCCGGGGCAGGTCCTCGACGAACCCGTGCGCCTCGGCGGCGCGGGCCGCCGCGCGGACCTGCTCGTCGGAGGCGTCCGGCAGGCCGTAGGCGATGTTCGCGCGCACCGTGTCGGAGAACAGGAACGCCTCCTCGAACACCACGCCCACGGTCCGGCGCAGCGATTCCAGGCGCAGCTCCCGCACGTCGACCCCGCCCACGGACACGGCGCCGGACTGCACGTCGTAGAAGCGCGGCAGCAGCAGGGAGATCGTCGACTTGCCCGACCCGGCCGTGCCGACGACCGCCAGCGTCTCGCCCGGCTCGACCCGCAGCGACACCCCGGACAGCACCGGCTCGCTGCGCGTGTACCCGAACGACGCGTCCCGCAGCTCCACCGCCACCGGACCGGACGGCACGTCGCGCGCGCCGTCCACCACGTCCGGCTGCGAGTCGATCAGCTCGTAGACCCGCTCCACGCCCGCCCGCGCCAGCTGGGCGGTCACCATCAGGCTCGACAGCAGCCGGGTCGGGCCGACCAGGTTCGCCACGTAGGTCGCGAACGCCACGAACGTCCCCAGCGTCACCTCCCCGCGCAGCGCGAGCCAGCCGCCCAGCGCCAGCACCGCCACCTGGCCCAGGTAGGGCAGCCCGGAGAGGGTGGCGGCCGGCCGGGCGGTCAGCCGGGCCGCCCGCATCCGCTCGGCGAACAGGACCCGGGCCCGCCGCTCCAGCCGGGAGACCTCGCGCGCCTCCTGCCCGAAGCCCTTCACCACGCGCACGCCGGTGACGGTCTCCTCCACGTGCTGCGCCACGTCCGCCGCGCGCTGCTGGGCCGACCAGGTGGCCGGGAACAGCGTCAGCCTGGTGCGGGCGGCGACGACGCCCACCGCGGGCACGATCACCAGCGCGACCAGGGTGAGCACCGGCGACAGCCAGAACATCGCCACCAGCGCGGCCACCGCGAACACGACCGTGCCGAACGCCAGCGGGGTCATCGACAGCAGGCTGTTGACCAGCTGGAGGTCGGTGATCGAGCGGGACACCACCTGGCCGGTGCGCAGCGCGTCCTGCTTCGGCCCGTCCAGCCGCTGCACCGCGCCGAACACGGCCCGGCGCAGGTCGTGCTGCACGTCCACGGCCAGCCGCCCGCCCAGGTAGCGGCGCACGAAGGCGGAGCCGAAGGTCAGCAGCTCCAGCCCGACCAGCACGACCGCGAGCCCCGCCAGGCGGTCCGTCCGGCCGGCCACCGCGTCGTCCACGGCGGCCTTGATCAGCAGCGGCCCGACGGCCTGGAGCCCCACGCCCACGACGGCGGCCAGCACCGACCACACCACGAGACCGCGGTGCTGCCAGCACGCCTGGGCGAGTCGCTTGATCCAGCCATCGGGGTTGTCCACGCCCCCACATTAGGTCCGGTCACCGACGCTGTCCGGACGCGGGAAACCGACGAGGGCCGCCCCGGGAATTCCAGGGCGGCCCTTGGTCCTTTCAAGATCACCTGATCAGGTGATGTCCTTGCGCTGCGTAGCCGCCCAGCCGGCCAGGAAGAACAGCCCCGACCACACCAGGAAGATGAGCCCGCTCAACCACCAGTCGAACGCCCCGAGCGCGCCCGCGACCGCCCGCAGCACCTCCACCAGCTCGTCGGGCACCACGCCCGCGTTGGCCAGGAACAGCGACGAGGCCACCGAGCCGGTCAGGCCGTTCACCGCGCCGTTGGGCAGGAAGCCGATGACGTCCGGCAGCTCCTGCGCGGCCAGCACCAGCTGGATGCCGTTCTCGATGATCAGCATGTAGAGGATCAGCACCACGGTGGTGGCCACCGTGCTGGTCATCAGCGCGCCCACGCCCACGCCGAACATCGTCATCAGGATCGACGACAGGATGCCGACGCCGGCCAGCGCGAGCCAGCCGCCCGCGCTCGGCAGCGCGCCCGCGTCCGAGGTCAGCGCGATGCCGATGCTCACCGCGGCCACGATCGCCACGCCGTAGATCGCGCCCCACGCGATGTAGACGAGCATCTTCGCGGTCATCGCCGCGACCCGGTTGGGCGCGGTCAGGAACGTGGTGGTGATGGTCTTGCGGTGGATCTCGTTCGAGATCGCCAGGCCACCGAAGATCATCGGGAAGATGGTGGCCACGTTGATGCTGCGCGCGATGCCGAACACCGACACCTGCCACTGCGACGGGTCCACCCCGAGCAGCCGGGTCAGCTCCTCGGCCTCCGAGCTGCTGACCACGTCCATGATGCTCTTGCCGATGGCGCCCGTGCCGAGCGCCCAGCCCAGCGCGAGCAGCACGGTCGGGATCATCAGGCCCCACCACAGGCCCGTGGTGGTGGTCTTGCGGAACTCCGCCTTGATCAGGTTGCCCATCACGCACCGCCCCCCAGGCCGCCCTGTCCCTGCTGCTGCCCGTACGGGTTGTCCGGCGGCTGTTGCTGCCCGTGCGGGTTGTCGGCCTGCTGCTGACCCTGCGGTTGGCCCTGCGGCGGCGTGCCGGGCTGCACCGGCTGGTGGTAGCCGGACGGCGGCTGCTGCGGGGCGTACGGGCTCGGCTGCTGCTGGTACCCCGGGTACCCGGGCTGCGGCAGACCGGGCTGCGACAGACCGGGCGGCGGCGTGCCGGGCTGCTGGTAGCCCTGCTGCTGGTAGCCCTGCTGGTAACCCGCCTGCTGGTAACCCTGCTGGTAGCCCTGCTGCTGGTCGGGCTGCGGGTACCCGGTCGGCGGGTAGCCGGGCGGCGGCGCGTAGTAGCCGGTGCCCGGCTGCTGGGGCGGGAGCTGCCCCGGCGCCGCGTACTGGCCGCTGGTGAGCTGGAAGAACAGCCGTTCGAGGTCGGCCTTCTCCTCCTCGATCCCGTAGACCGACACGCCCGCCTTCAGCGCGGTGTCCGCGACCTGTCGGGGCTCCACGCCGGTGACCGCGATCCGGCCGTCCGGCAGCTGCTCGATGCCCGCCACGCCCTCCTCGCGCAGGGCGGTGACCAGTGCGCCCGCGTCGGACGGCTGCACCAGCACCCGCGCCTGCTGCCGCTCGCGCAGGTGGTCCAGCGGCCCGTAGAACATGGTCTGGCCGCGGCTGATGATGACCACCTGGTCCACCGTCTGCTCGACCTCGGCCAGCAGGTGGCTGGAGATCAGCACGGTCCGCCCGCTCCGCGCGAACGACTGGAGGAACGACCGCAGCCAGGCGATGCCCTCGGGGTCCAGGCCGTTGGCCGGCTCGTCGAGCACGAGGATCTGCGGGTCGCCCAGCAGGGCGGTGGCCAGCGCCAGCCGCTGCTTCATGCCGAGCGAGAAGCCGCCCGCCTTGCGGTCGCCCGCCGCGCCCAGGCCGACCAGTTGGAGCACCTGGTCCGCCCGCGAGTCCGGCACGCCGATCGCGGCGGCGTAGACCCGCAGGTGGTTGCGCGCGGTGCGCTTGGGGTGGAAGCCCTGCGCCTCCAGCACCGCGCCGACCACGCGACCGGGGTTGCCGAGCCGGTCGAACGGGCTGCCGTTGATCAGGGCGGTGCCCGCGGTCGGGGTCACCAGGCCGAGCAGCATGCGCAGGGTCGTCGTCTTGCCCGCGCCGTTGGGTCCGAGGAAGCCCGTCACCGAACCGGGTTCCACCGTGAAGCTCAGGTTCTGCACCGCCGCGACCGGACCGAACTGCTTGGTCAAGCCCTGCACCACGATGCGGCCACTGCCGTCGTGCACGCGTCCTCCCGGATTGCTCCTACCGGGGGTCATCCTGCCTTAGCGGGATCACTCGGGGAGGGCGTGTCGCGGTTTCGACACCACCGCGGGGAGCTCGGTGGTCGCCTCCGGGTCGCCGGGGCGGCGCGGCGCCCGCGGCGGCGAGCGGCGCGGTGGCGTGCGCAACCCCCGGCGCTCGCGGCGGCGCTCGCGGTGCGAGGCGCCCTCGCCGATGAGGTGCTGGTGCGCCATCGCCCACACCTGGCACGGCCACTTCTTGTTCCGCAGCACGCCGGGGCACACCCGGCAGCGGCTGTCCGGATCCGGTTGGTGCACGGTCAGCAGCAGCCGCCAGCCGTCGGCCAGGCGGTGGATCTCGGCGCGCGCGAGCGGCACCAGCGCTTCGTCCACGCCGCGCTCGGCGACCTCGTCGAGCAGGGCCAGCCGGCGCAGCACGGCGGCCCGCAGCGCTTCGTCCACGCCGCTCACATCCTGTCCGCGGCCTGGTCGAGCAGGCGGTGCAGTCGTCGGGTTTGGGTGACGGACATCACAGCGGACTCTCCGGGCGGGGCGACCAGGAGCACCCGGTCGTCCTCGACGATCACGGTCATGGACCGGTCGCGCCCGAACGGGTCGTGGCAGTCGATCCAGCCCTGGGGTTCGGCCATCGGGACTCCGATCGGGATTGGCGCGGCGCCTCGCCGCGCGAGCGGACGACCCCGCTGCGTAGTCGCGGGGGTTCCCAGTCCTGTCCATCGGCCGACGAGGCGCCGTGACTTACCCGTTACCCGCCATGTTCACCCTTTCGCTTGAGCGATGCGCACGCACGGTGGTTCACCGGTCGGGTGCTGTCGGCCGGACCGGTGGGCCCGCTGGGCACGGACCCCCGACTCCGGCTAGGATTGGCAGCGCGGCCCGCTCCCAGTGACCCCCAGGCTGGTTGAGCGGGCCGCCTTTTATGTCGAGGGCCCCGCTCACGTTCGGTGAGCGGGGCCCTCTCCTTCCGGGATCAGATCGCGAGCGCGGTGTGCTCCAGGTCGTGGGCCTGCGCCACCGGCAGGTTGGTCAGCGCGCCCTCGTGCGCGTTCAGGCCCAGCGCCAGCGACGCGTCCGCGCGCAGCGCCTCCCGCCAGCCCCGGTCGGCCAGCGCCACGGCGTGCGGCAGGGTCGCGTTGGTCAGCGCGTAGGTCGAGGTGCGCGGCACCGCGCCGGGCATGTTGGCCACGCAGTAGAAGACCGACTCGTGCACCGGGTAGGTCGGGTCGGCGTGCGTGGTGGGCCGCGAGTCGGCGAAGCAACCGCCCTGGTCGATCGCGATGTCCACCAGCACCGAGCCGGGCCTCATCTGCGCCACCAGCTCGTTGGACACCAGCTTCGGGGCCTTGGCGCCGGGCACCAGCACCGCCCCGATCACCAGGTCGGCCTCGCGCACGGCCTGCTCGACGGCGTAGCGGCTGGACGTGACGGTGCGCAACCGGCCCTGGAACAGGGCGTCGACGTGCCGCAGCCGGTCGATGTTGGTGTCCAGGATCTCGACGTCCGCGCCCATGCCCGCGGCGATGGTGGCCGCGTTCAGGCCCGCCACGCCGCCGCCGATGACGACCACGCGCGCCGGGTGCACGCCGGGCACGCCGCCGGGCAGCATCCCGCGGCCCCCGGAGGGCTTCATCAGCGCGAACGCGCCCACCTGCGGCGCGAGCCTGCCCGCGACCTCGGACATGGGCGCGAGCAGCGGCAGCGCGCCGTTCGGGGTCTGCACGGTCTCGTAGGCGATGGCCGTGGTGCGGGACGCCAGCAGCGCCTCGGTCAGCGGCCGGTCGGCGGCCAGGTGCAGGTAGGTGAACAGGACCTGGCCCTCGCGCAGCCGGGGGTACTCCTCGGCGATCGGCTCCTTGACCTTGAGCACCAGCTCGCCCTCGGACCACACGTCGTCCACGCCCGCGAGCACCTTCGCGCCCGCGGCGAGGTACTCCTCGTCGGGGATGGCCGAACCGAGCCCGGCGCCCGCCTCCACGTAGACCTCGTGGCCGCGGGTGGTCAGCTCGTGGGCGCCCGCCGGGGTCAGCGCGACGCGGTACTCGTGGTTCTTGATCTCGCGGGGGACTGCGATCCGCACGGTGGGCTCCTTCGGCCGTCGTTGCACCAAAGGTCGGGTACCCGGAACGCGGTGTCATCGTGCCCGCGGCACCAACGGCCGGGGGGTCGGTTGTGCCGGGAGGACAAGTCGTGCGGCGCGTTGACACCCTCCCGCCCGCCACCTAGCGTGCGGACAGCCAACTGAACATCGGCCGCGGCGTCGCGTGAGGCGCCGGAACCCGCGCGGGAGAGACCCCAGGTGTGTCGTCTGGGGCGCCGAAGGAGCAAGCACCCCGCACACTCTCAGGCAGCGAGAACCGCTCGGGTGAGGCGACTCTGGAAAGCGTGCCCCACGGCGCGCACCAACGGTGCAAGCCGCAGCTTCGTGCGGCGAAGCTCTCAGGTCCCAGGACAGAGTGGGGGAACCAGGACCACCACCCAGGGAGCGCTGTCGTGACCTTTCCGGAGAAGCTGCTGTACACCCCCGAGCACGAGTGGGTCGACTGGGTGCCGGGCACCCCGGACCCCGTGGCGGTCGGCATCACCTCGTACGCGGCCGGGTCGATGGGCGACATCGTGTTCGTCGACCTGCCGGCGGCGGGCACCAGGGTGACCTCCGGCGAGGTGTGCGGCGAGCTGGAGTCCACCAAGTCGGTCAGCGAGCTGTACGCGCCGGTCACCGGCGAGGTCGTCGAGGTCAACCCGGCCGTGGTCGCCGACCCGTCGCTGGTCAACAACGACCCGTACGGGCGCGGCTGGCTGTTCAAGGTGGCGGTCGAGGAGGCCACCGGCCTGCTGACCGCGGCGAAGTACGCGGAACTGACCGAGGGCTGATCGTGGCGATCAGCGTGTTCGACCTGTTCTCCGTGGGCATCGGGCCGTCCAGCTCGCACACGGTCGGCCCGATGCGGGCGGCGACGATGTTCGCCGCCCGGCTGCGCCCCGCGCTCGCGTCCGTCGACCGGGTGCGGGTGGAGCTGTTCGGGTCGCTCGGGGCGACCGGCCACGGCCACGGCAGCCCGAAGGCGGTGCTGCTCGGGCTGGAGGGGCACCGCCCGGAGGAGGTCGACCCCTCGGGGGCCGAGGTGCGGGTGGCCGAGATCCGCGCGACCGGGCGGCTCCGGCTGGGCGGTGAGCGGGAGATCGCCTTCGCCGAGGACGGCGACCTGGTCATGCACCGGCGCAAGTCCCTGCCGCTGCACCCCAACGGGATGAGCTTCACGGCCTACGCGGGTTCGGCGGTGGTGGACTCGGCGGTGTACTACTCGGTCGGCGGCGGGTTCGTGGTCGACGAGACGGCCACCGGGACCGACCGGATCAAGCCGGACCAGACGCCGGTGGCGCACCCGTTCAAGACCGGTGACGAGCTGCTGGCCCGCACCCGCGAGTCCGGGCTGTCGATCAGCGAGGTGATGCTCGCCAACGAGCGGTCGTGGCGGGACGAGGCCGACATCCGGGGCGGCCTGCTGCACATCTGGCAGGTGATGCAGGACTGCGTCGAGCGGGGCTGCACGGAGTCCGGCGTGCTGCCCGGCGGGCTCAAGGTCCGGCGGCGGGCCGCGGAGATGCGGCAGCTGCTGGCGGCCGAGCACTACGCCACCGACCCGCTGCGGGTGATGGACTGGGTGACGCTGTTCGCGCTGGCGGTGAACGAGGAGAACGCCGCGGGCGGCCGGGTGGTGACGGCCCCGACCAACGGCGCGGCCGGCATCGTGCCCGCGGTGCTGCACTACTACAGGCGGTTCGTGCCGGGCGCGTCGGACGACGGCGTGGTGCGCTTCCTGCTGACCGCGGGTGCCGTCGGCGTGCTGTTCAAGGAGAACGCGTCGATCTCGGGGGCCGAGGTGGGCTGCCAGGGCGAGGTCGGCTCGGCCTGCTCGATGGCGGCCGGCGGGCTGGCCGAGGTGCTGGGCGGGACGCCGGAGCAGGTGGAGAACGCGGCCGAGATCGCCATGGAGCACAACCTCGGGCTGACCTGCGACCCGATCGGCGGTCTGGTGCAGATCCCGTGCATCGAGCGCAACGCGCTGGCGTCGATCAAGGCGATCACGGCGGCGCGGATGGCGCTGCGGGGGGACGGGTCGCACTTCGTGTCGCTGGACAAGGTCATCAAGACCATGCGGGAGACCGGCCGGGACATGAAGGACAAGTACAAGGAGACGGCTCGCGGCGGGTTGGCCGTGAACGTCATCGAGTGCTGATCCGGTGAGCTCCGCCCGACCGGGCCCTCGGGTCCGGTCGGGCGGAACCGCCCGGGTCCTAGCGCGGCAGCGCGGACTCGACCGCCGCCACCACCTCGTCCGCCTCCGGGTCGGTCGCCGGGCGGAAGCGGGCGACCACCTCGCCGGTCGGGGACAGCAGGAACTTCTCGAAGTTCCACTGCACGTCGCCGGCCTCGCCCGCGGCGTCCGGGACGGCGGTCAGCTCCCGGTACACCGGGTGCCGGTCGGGGCCGTTCACCTCGATCTTCTCGAACAGCGGGAACGTCACCCCGTACGTGGTGGAGCAGAACGTCGCGATCTCCTCCGCGGTGCCCGGCTCCTGGCCCATGAACTGGTTGCAGGGGAAGCCGACCACCGAGAAGCCGCGCTCCGCGTACCGCTCGTGCAGCTGCTCCAGGCCCTTGTACTGCGGCGTCAGGCCGCACCGGGACGCGACGTTGACCACCAGCAGCGCCCGGCCGGCCAGCGTGCCCAGGCTGGACGGCTCACCGGACAGGGTGTGCACCGGGATGTCGTGGATGCTCATGCCCGAAGGCTAGATCGCCGCAGTCCGACGAGTCCGCCCAGGACCAGCACCAGCGCCGGCGGCACCAGCGGCCCGCCCGGCGCCCACACCGAACCGGCCTCGACGGGCGCCACCGCCGCCGACAGGCACACCGCCGCCGCGAACGCCGCCGCGGTGGTCCGGAGTGCGTTGTCGGGCACCGCGTCCGCCAGCGCGAACAGGCCGACGCCGAGGGCGATCAGCGGGCCGACCGCCGGGTGCGACCACACCAGTACGGCCGTGCCGAGCAGCGCCGCCACCAGCGTCGGGTACAGCGCGCCGCGCCGCCACAGGACCGCGGCGAGGGCCAGCAGGACCACGCCCGTGCCGGTGCCCGCCCACCAGTGCGGCAGGTCGTGCAGGGCGGTGCTCGCCGCCCACGCGGCCCAGCCGACCGCGGCGGCCGTCGCGTGAGCCCCCGCGGGCGCGGTGTACCCGAGGCTCCGCGCGACCACCCACGTCCCGCCCAGCAGCACGGCCGTCCAGTACAGGCCGACCGCGGTCGGGTGGCGCAGGTCCGGCAGGTCCACCAGCAGCGCGAGCACGTGGCCCGCGCGCTGCCCCGACCCGCCCGGTTGGTACAGCGGCACGGCCAGCGGCGAGGCCGTCCCGAAGAACAGCAGCGGCACCGCCCAGGCCCGCCGCGCCACCGCCGTGCGGTGCCCGGTTGCGCTCGCCTCCCCCATCCGGCCAGGCCGGCAGCGGCCCCGGTGGGCGTCAACCGCGTGGCCCGGGAACACCGCGTCCCCGCCGGGTGTCGGCGCGCTCCCGCCCGCGCGGGCCGGGCAGCCGGCGCGCCCGGTGGTCCAGCGGTCGGAACGTCACCGGAACGCCGATCGCGCACAGCCGGAAGTCACCCATCGTCATCCCCCCGGGGAGTTTCCGGCGGAGGATGGATCGGGCCAGCTGAGACGGGGGCGTGTGCGGATGAGGTCCGATCACTCGGGTGGAGCAGGCGAACGGGCGCTCCGTGACCCCCGGGGGGACGGGGCGGACCCGCGTGGTTTCACCGATGTGAACTTCGTTGACGCTGGTGTGAACCGCCCCTAACGTCAACGGCGAGAGGTCCGAGGACCTCTTCAACCCGGGGAGGGGACCGCGACTTCGGCGGCGGTGTCGTGGCCCCCTTCCCGGGCCCTCGGGTCGGTGGTCGTCAGAAGTCGAAGACGGGGCCCGTGTGCGCGCGCATCAGGCAGGCGTTCGAGAACTCCGCCTGGAACGAGCGCTTCTCACCGCGCCACTTGCCGGTGGCCTTCACCCGCACGGGGGCGTACTCCATCGTGCAAGCGCCCTGACCGGGGTTCATGCCGCCGACCTGACCGTCCACCTCGGACAGCGCGGCGCAGGTCTCGTCCGCCCGGGGGTGCAGACCTCCGTTCGGTTCGCAGATGAGGTTGACGACCTGGAGCGCTCCGTCGCGCGTCGTGCTGAGCACGAAGCTCGACTCCGGGGCGGCGAAGCTGGGAATCAGTGCGGCGATCGCCGCGAGGACGGGGAGTGGTGCCATGTGCCCACCATGGGCCCACGGCACCGCCTCCTCCAGTTATCTCACCGGAAAGTGTGGTTCCGCTAAAGTTCCGCCACGATCAGGTCGAATATCGCGCCCATCCCGGCGGTGTCGAGTGGACCGGGAACGCGGGCGAGGTCGGCAGCCGGCCCTCCCGCGCGAACCTCCTCCACCACACCCACCCCCGCGCCCATCAGCGGGCGAGCGGGACCACGCTCCCCGTCCGCGCCGACTCGAACGCCGCCTCCACGACCTCCAGCCCGGCCACCGCGTCGGCCGCCGGCACCGGGGCCTGACCGGCCGCGACAGCCGCGTAGAAGTCCTGGTAGGCCCCCGGTGAGGTGCGCACCGGCACCTCGCCCAACAACCCCCGGTGCTCCTCGTCGTCCTCTCCCCACCCGGGCCCGCCGGGCGTCGCACCCGCCTTCAGCGCCTCCTCCTGCGGGTCCATGCCGAACTTCACGAACGCCGTCCGGTCGCCCAGCACCCGGAACCGGGGCCCGAGCGCGGCCGCCAGCGCCGAAGCCCACAGGTGCGACACCGCGCCGGTGGTGTGGGTCAGCGCCAGGAACGCGTCGTCGTGCGCCACCGCGCCGGGGCGCAGCGCGCGCACCTCCGCGTACACCGCGGTGGGCCGCCCGAACAGCGCGATGGCCTGGTCGACCAGGTGCGTCCCCAGGTCGTACACGATGCTGCCCAGGTCCGCCGGGTCGCCGGACTCCTTCCAGGAGTCCTTGACCTCCGGCCGCCACCGCTCGAACCGCGACTCGAACCGGTGCACCCGGCCCAGCTCGCCGTCCCCGACCAGCCGCGCCACCGTGCGGAAGTCGCCGTCCCAGCGCCGGTTGTGGAACGGCGCGAGCAGCAGCCCCCGGGACGCCGCCAGGTCCACCAGTTCGCGCGCCTGCGCCGCGGTCGCCGCGAACGGCTTGTCCACCACCGCGCTCAGGCCGTGCTCCAGCGCGGCGCGGGCGTGCGGGGCGTGGAAGCGGTTCGGCGTGGTCACCACGGCCAGGTCGAACTCGTCGGCGCGCGCCCACAGCTCGTCGGGGGACGCGATCAGCTCCGCCCCGGGGTAGCGGGCCCCCACCTCGGCCCGGCGCTCGGCGTTGCCGGTGACCACGGCGGCCAGCTCCAGACCGGGCGCGGTGGCGATGAACGGGGCGTGGAACGCGGCTCCCCCGAGCCCGTAGCCGATCAGTGCGGTGCGCATACCGGGAACCCTAGGCGTCCCACGACGTGGACGCCCTGTCGTGGGTTGTCACGCAGCGCTACCTTCAGCCCCATGAGTCTGCTGGTGACCCGACGGCACGTGGACTACGCGCGTGTCACCAGCACGGCCTGTCACCCCGGCTGATCCACCTCGTTCCAGCACCGCCGTCTCCCCCTTCGGCGTGCCCTCACCACCCCCCAGCCCGACAGGAGCACCCCGCATGTCCTGGTCGTTCGACACGAAGCAGGTCCACTCCGGCGCCGCGCCCGACCCCGCCACCGGCGCCCGGGCCACGCCGATCTACCAGACCACCTCGTTCGTGTTCCGCGACACCGCGCACGGCGCGGCGCTGTTCAGCCTCGCGGAGCCCGGCAACATCTACACCCGCATCAACAACCCCACCCAGGACGTGCTCGAACAGCGGGTCGCGGCGCTGGAGGGCGGCATCGCGGCGGTGGCGTTCGCCTCCGGCCAGGCCGCCGAGACCGCCACGATCCTCAACCTCGCCCGCGCGGGCGACCACCTCGTCTCCAGCGCCTCCCTCTACGGCGGCACCTACAACCTGTTCCACTACACGCTGCCCAAGCTCGGCATCGAGGTGTCCTTCGTGGACGACCCCGACGACCTCGACGCGTGGCGCGCGGCCGTGCGGCCCAACACCAAGGCGTTCTTCGCCGAGTCGCTGGCCAACCCGCGCAGCAACGTGCTCGACATCGAGGGCGTGGCGGAGGTGGCGCACGCGGCGGGCGTGCCGCTGGTCGTGGACAACACGGTGCCGACGCCCTACCTGCTGCGGCCCCTGGAGCACGGCGCGGACATCGTGATCCACTCCGCCACCAAGTACCTCGGCGGCCACGGCACCGCCATCGCGGGCGTGGTGGTCGACGGCGGGAAGTTCGAGTTCTCCGACGCCGAGCGGTTCCCCGACTTCACCGAGCCCGACCCCAGCTACCACGGTCTCCAGTACTGGCCCGCGCTCGGCCACGGCGCGTTCGCCGCGAAGCTGCGGGTGCAGGGCCTGCGCGACACCGGCGCGGCCATCGCCCCGCTGAACAGCTTCCTGGTCGTCCAGGGCATCGAGACGCTGTCGCTGCGGCTGGAGCGGCACTCGGCCAACGCGCTGGAGCTGGCCCGCTGGCTGGAGGCGCGCGACGAGGTGGCGAAGGTGCACTACGCGGGCCTGGAGTCCAGCCAGTGGCACGCCCTCGCCCTGAAGTACCTGCCGAACGGGCAGGGCGGCATCGTGTCGTTCGAGCTGCACGGCGGCGTCGAGGCGGGGCGGGCGTTCGCGGACGGGGTCGAGCTGTTCAGCCAGCTGGCCAACATCGGCGACGTGCGCAGCCTGATCATCCACCCGGCCAGCACCACGCACAGCCAGCTCACCCCGGAGGAGCAGCTCGTCGCGGGCGTCACGCCGGGCCTGATCCGGCTGTCGGTCGGCATCGAGGGCGTGGAGGACCTCAAGGCCGACCTGGAGGCGGGGTTCCGCGCCGCGAAGTCGGTGCTGTGACCCCCGGGAACCCCGGATTTTCGAGGAACCCCGGATTTTCGAGGAACCCCGGATTTTCCAGGAACCCCGGATTTTCCAGGACCACCGTCGGGGAGACCCCTCCCGCCACCGGTGGGTGGCGGGAGGGGGACCCCGTCGGGCGGCGCCGCTGGTTCCGCGGCGCCCTGCCCGGCCTGCCCCTGTCGATCGCCTACGAGACGTGGGGCGAGCCGAACGAGGACCGCTCGAACGCGGTGCTGGTGCTGCACGCGCTGACCGGCGACAGCCACGTGGCGGGCGGGGTCGAGCCGGGCCACCCGACGCCGGGCTGGTGGGACGGCCTGGTCGGGCCCGGCCGGGCGCTGGACCCGGCCGAGTGGTTCGTGGTCGCGCCGAACGTGCTGGGCGGCTGCCAGGGCACCACCGGGCCGTGGGCCCCCGCGCCGGACGGGGCCCCGTGGGGCCCGCGGTTCCCGCGCGTGTCCGTGCGGGACCAGGTGGCGGCCGAGGTGCTGCTGGCCGACCACCTGGGCATCGGCGCGTGGGCCGCGGTGCTGGGTGGGTCGATGGGCGGGATGCGCGCGCTGGAGTGGGCGGTGTCCGAGCCCGACCGGGTGCGGTCGCTGCTGGTGCTGGCCTCGCCCGCGGCGTCGACCGCGGAGAACATCGCGCTGGCCTCGGCCCAGCTGCACGCGATCGCGCTGGACCCGGTCGGGGGCATGGGCGTGGCCCGGCGGATCGCCCACGTCAGCTACCGCAGCGAGCCGGAGCTGGCGACCCGGTTCGGGCGCGCGGTGCAGCCGGACGGGCGGTTCGCCGTCGAGTCCTACCTGGACCACCACGCCGACAAGCTCGCCCGCCGGTTCGACCCGGAGAGCTACGCGGTGCTGACCGAGGCCATGAACGGCCACGACGTGGGTCGGGACCGGGGCGGCGTGCGGGCGGCGCTGGGCCGGGTCACCGCGCGCACGATCGTGGCGGGCATCGACTCGGACCGGCTCTACCCGCCGCACCTCCAGGCGGAGATCGCCGAGGCCGTGCCCGGCGCGGGCGCCCTGCGCGTGGTGACCTCGCCCTACGGCCACGACGCGTTCCTGATCGAGGTCGACCAGGTGGCCAAGCTGGTGGACGAGCTGCTGGAGGGGGTCCGGCACCCCCGGTGACGCGGGCCGGCCCGCGTCCCGCAAGCGCTTGCGCGGGCCGGTCACTCCTCCAGCGCGGTGGCGATCCAGGGCGCCACGGGCAGGTCGCGGGCCTGGCACTCGGCGGCCAGCTTCACCGTCCAGCGCAGCGCCTGGAGCACCACGGTGGCCAGCTCCTGCGGCTGCCCGTTGGCCAGCGCGATCTCGATCTGCTCGGCCGCCGCCTCCTCGTCGCCGTGCACCTCGGCGAGCAGCGTGCGGATCGCGGTGCGCACCGGCGGGTCGGCGTCGTCGATCGGCACCTCCTGCCCGTCCTCGTCGAAGACCTGCATCTTCACCGGGGTCGCGCCGCCCGAGCCGAGCGCGGCGACCATCTCGCTGCACTCGGAGAACAGCAGCAGGACCAGCTCCCGGATCTCCTCGTTGCCCTCGGGCGAGCCGCTGAGGTAGCCGGTGACCAGGTCGACCGCGACCGCGTCCTCACCGACCTTGGCGGCGGCCAGGGCCTCGGCGGCCACGGCCTGGAGCCGTGCGCGGCGGTCCGGATCTTGCTGCGGGTGCATGCGGCCATCTTCCGAGGGAGTAGGTGTGCACAGCTCTTGCCTATTGCCTACCCGGTGGTGTTCGGCTGAAGCAACGCCTTGTCCGCCGGGGTGCCGCTCGGGTATGTCGCGTCCGAGCGCACGTGCCGGGGTACCCCCGGCCGGCCGGCGTCAGGCTCATGATCCGCACTTTCCCCCGGGTGGCCCCGCCGCGCGACCGCGCGGGTCCCGGCGGTGTCCGCCACCCCCCGGACGGGTGGTGGACCCGCGCCGCCCGGTCCTGTTCGGACTGTCCCGGCGCGGTCGGTCCGGGCCCGGCGACCCGGACGGCCTACGGCTGTCGGAGCGCCTCGCGCGGCTGCTCGTGCTCCTCGTGCTGCGCCGGGTCCTGCTTCGGCACCGCCGCCAGCAGCGCGACCAGGATCGTCCCGCCGTGCAGGGCGATCTCCGCGGCGGTCGGCCGGAGCACCAGCAGGGCGGGCACGCAGGCCAGCGCGGTCAGCAGCCAGGGCCGGCGGGAGTGGCAGTTGCCCGCGTGCGCGGTGTGCAGCAGGTACCAGCCGAGCAGCAGGTGGATCAGGTTCTGGAGCGGGTCGACCCGGAACACCACCAGCGTGCCCGCCGCGCCCGCGAACCCGGTGACGAAGAACCCGAGCACGCCCAGCACGCCGTAGCCGACGCCGAGGGTGACCGCCAGCCGGGTGCGGTGGGTCTCCCGGGTCCGGCACGGCAGCTGGGTGGCGCCGCGCTCGAAGCGGTGGAACAGCAGCAGCACCGGCAGGAGCAGCAGCACGAGCACGGCCAGCCAGCGGGGCCGGTGCACGACCCAGCCGAACGCGGCGGGCCCGTCGAGCACCCCGAGCAGGCCGACCACGGCGGCGAGCGCGGTGAGGTAGCCGAGGTAGACCGTCATCGGGGCGGTGCGGGCGAACTCGACCACCCGCCACTGGCGGTGCCCCTCCAGCCACGCCGACGCGCGGGGCCGCAGCAGCAGCACCACGCAGATCTGGGCCAGGCCGAGCACCAGCAGGCAGACGGTGGGCGGGCTGAGGTTGGAGGTCCGCTCGCCGGGCAGCGCCATCATGGTGCGCGGGTAGCCGCCGAGGGTGATCAGCGCCAGCAGCACGGGCACGGCGGCCACCGCGAGCAGGGCGAGCACGCGCCGGGAGAGCCGGAGCAGGCTGCCGTCGGCGTAGTGGAACCCGAGCTGCTGGAGCAGCAGCGCGCCCAGGAGCAGGTTGACGTGGCCGCCGGTGCGCCAGTCGAAGCCGATGCGCAGCGCGTCGACCAGGATCATCAGGGCGACCAGCGCGACCGGGGTGACCAGGCGGGCGTCGCGGTGCAGCCGGGCCATCACCGGGGTGGCGGCCACCGCGACCAGGTAGAGGCCGAGGAACCACAGCGGGTGGGCGATGAGCCGGCCGAACAGCTCGACCCGCGACTTGTCCACGTCGAGCAGCTCCAGCGGCAGCGGCAGGACCAGCCAGGCCAGCACGAAGGCCAGCACCGGGCGCAGCAGCCACGAGGTGCGGGCGGCCAGGTAGCGCCCGTAGCCGCCGTGCTCGGCCTGGACGGCGTGCCAGCTGACCAGGTTGGCGTGGCCGCCCGCGAAGTAGAAGACCGGGGTGGCCTGGAGGACCCAGGTGAGCAGCCACAGCCAGGTGGCGCCGGTGCCCGCCCAGTGCAGCACGGTCAGCACCGACTGGCCGATGACGACCAGGCCCAGGGCGGCCAGCCGGAGGAAGGTGGCGTAGCGGTCGGGGTGCCGCGTCGGCGGCGGCGGTCCGGGCGGCTCGCGGCGGTGCGGCAGGCGGGCGACGAGCAGGAAGACGACGACGGCGCTGCCGAAGCCCCAGGCCAGCACCGGCTCGTGGCCCGGCGGCCCCCAGCGCTGCCGCCACGAGTTGAACTCCAGGCCCGCGGTGTAGAGCTGGGCGGTGGCGCGGCACCGGTCGGCGCTGCCGCGCGGGTTGCGGTCGCACTGGGCGTTCATGTCCACGACGAGGCGGGTGTCCAGCGACTCGCGCGCCTGCCGGTCGAGGGGGCGGCCCTTGCTCTCGGCGTAGCGGAGCAGGTCGTAGCCGAGGTCGTGGGCCCGGCAGCCGGTGCCGAAGTCCCACTCGGTGTCGCCGGCGGGGCCGGAGCAGCCCCCGTTGGGGTCGATGGCGCGGGTGGTGCCGTCCGGGGCGGTGACGACCCGCGGCGTGCGGTGGACGACCTCGGTGAAGTCGTCGGGGAACCCGGGCAGGGGGTCGGCGGAGGTGGGGTTGGCCATCGCCGCCACGGCGCGGGCGGCGACGGCGACGTCCCCGGTGAGCGGGGGCGGGTCGGTGGCGCCCGCGGGGCGGGAGGCGATCACGCCGCACGCGAACACGGCCAGGGTGATCAGGGTGAAGCGGCACCAGGCCGGTAAGCGGGCGAGCAACCGGAAGCCCGGCCACCCCCCGGCGGTCCTCACCCTGTCGTCACCCATCGGCCACCCAGGCTACGGACCGGCGTCACGGCCCGCCAACCCTGTGAGCCCCCGGTAGGGGGTGGGGCCGGCCCCACCACCGGTCAGCGCAGCCCGGGGTGGTCCTGCCGCCACAGGGTCAGCAGCAGGTAGGCGGCGACGCAGGTGCTCTCGGAGATCACGCCGTCGCGCAGCATCTGCTCCACCTCCCGGCGCGGGAACCAGCGCTGGCGCATGTCCTGCTCGGTCTCCTCCCGGTTCGGCTCGCCGGGCACGAGCCCGGAGGCGAGGAACACGTGGCCGCCCGCGCCGGTCATGCTGTTCGAGCTGTGGATGTAGCCCAGCCGGTCGAACCGGCGCGCGGTGAACCCGGTCTCCTCGGCCAGCTCGGCGACGGCCAGCTCCTCCGGCGTGCCGGTCACGCCCTGCGGGAACGAGCCGGACGGGAACTCCCAGGACCGGTGCCCGACCGGGTACCGGTACTGCTCCACCAGGTGGTACCCGTCGTCCTCCAGGGGGATCACCAGCGCGAAGTCGGGTTTGTCGATCACCGAGTAGACGCCGCGCGACCCGTTGGCGAGCTCGATCCGGTCCTCGCGCAGCGACAGCCACGGGTTCTCGTACACGACCCTGGACGACAGCGTCTTGATGCTCATGCCCCCAGTCTTACGGCCCGGGGTCGCTTTCCCGAGGGTCGGCGCTCAGCCGACCGCGCCCGAGAGCGAGGCCAGCGCCATCCGCGAGAGCAGCTTCGCCATCTGCTCCCGGTCCAGGTGGGCGCTGTGCGGGGTGGAGTTGATCAGGCCGAACACCGCGTGCGCGGCGGCCCGCGCGGTCGGCTCGTCCACCTCCGGCGAGGTCTTGCGGATCGTCTCGACCCACACCTCGACGTAGCGCCGCTGGAGCGCTCTCACCCGCCGCCGGTCGGGGTCGGTCAGGTTGGCCAGGTTCCGGATCTGCACGGTGATCAGCGCCGGGTCGTCCAGCGCGAAGTCGACGTGCCAGCGGATCAGCTCCCGCAGCGCGTGCCCCGGGTCCCGGGACACCGCGACGCGGGCGAGCCCGCCGTCCAGCAGGCGTTCGCTGATCTGCGTCAGCATTTCTCCCAGCATCGCGTCCTTGCTGCGGAAATGCCGGTAGAGCGCGGGTCCGGAAATACCCACGGCCGCGCCGATGTCGTCGATCCCGACCCCGTGGAAGCCGTGCCGGGCGAACAGTTCGGCGGCGGCGGCCAGGATCTGGTCGCGGCGGCTCTGCTTCACGGGTACGTCCGGCACGGCGCCCATCTTAAGCGGCTCGCCCACCCCGGGTAAACGGCCGTTAACTTCGGGGCCACCCGGAGATCGTTAACTACTTTCTGTAGCACTTCGTTAACTCTTGACCCACTCTTCTTGGGCGGGTCTACCTGCTGGTACCTGTTGTTGTGCACTGCATCACACCCTGCGCTGTTCCCCCTTCGGGAGGCTCCGATGCGTCCTGTCAAAACCCTGCTCAGCGCCGCGGTCGCGTTCGCCGCGTCGCTGGCGCTCGTGACCCCGGCCCACGCCGCGGGAGCCAATTACGTCGCGCTCGGCGACTCCTACTCCTCCGGGACCGGCACCGGCTCGTACTACAGCGACTCCGGCAGCTGCAAGCGCAGCCAGTACGCCTATCCCGCGCTGTGGGCGGCGGCCAACGCGCCCGCGTCCTTCACATTCGTCGCCTGCTCCGGCGCCCGGACCGGCGACGTGCTGAACAACCAGATCAGCGCGCTCGCCTCGACCACCTCGCTGGTCAGCATCTCGATCGGCGGGAACGACGCCGGCTTCTCCGACGTGATCACCAGCTGCACCCTGGGCACGGACGCGTCCTGCACCAACCGGGTGAACCAGGCCAAGGCTTACGCCACCGGGACCCTGCCCGGCCAGCTGGACAACGTCTACACCCAGATCCGCAACCGCGCGCCGTCCGCGAAGGTCGTCGTGCTGGGCTACCCGCGCCTCTACAAGGTGCCCGGCACCTGCTCGGTCGGCCTGAGCGACACCAAGCGGGCCGCGATCAACTCCGCCGCCGACACCCTGCACCAGGTCATCTCGGCCCGCGCGGGTGCCCGGTCGTTCACCTACCGCGACCTGCGCGGGGCGTTCACCGGGCACGAGATCTGCTCGTCGGACTGGTGGCTGAACAGCCTGTCCTGGCCGGTCGACGAGTCCTACCACCCGAACCGCAACGGCCAGCGCCTCGGCTACCTGCCGCAGTTCGCCGCCGTGGCCTGATCGTTGCGGCCTGATCGCCGCGGCCTGACCGCGGCCTGACCGCCGGGCACCGAAGAGGGGGCCGTAGCCGGCGGCCCCCTCCCGCTTGTCCGGTTCCGTTAACAGGCGCTAACATCCTCGTAGGTTAACGATGGCTAACCGCGAGGAGCCCGATGGACGCCCCGGTGCTGCGCAGCGTCGCCGACAAGTCGGCCGACGCCTTCCGGCGCTACCACGACGAGCACGCGCGCCTGGTGCGCGAGCTGCGCGCCAAGCTCCGCGCGGCCGCGAGCGGCGGCCCGGAGAAGGCCCGCAGGCGGCACGTGGAGCGCGGCAAGCTGCTGCCCCGCGACCGCGTGGACACCCTGCTCGACCCCGGCTCGCCGTTCCTGGAGCTCTCGCCGCTCGCCGCGGACGGCATGTACGACGACGAGGCCCCCGCCGCGGGCGTCATCACCGGCGTGGGGCGCGTCTCGGGCCGGGAGGTCGTGGTGGTCGCCAACGACGCCACGGTCAAGGGCGGCACCTACTACCCGATGACGGTCAAGAAGCACCTCCGCGCCCAGGAGGTGGCGCTGCACAACAACCTGCCCTGCGTGTACCTGGTGGACTCCGGCGGCGCGTTCCTCCCGCGCCAGGACGAGGTGTTCCCCGACCGCGAGCACTTCGGCCGCATCTTCTTCAACCAGGCCACCATGTCCGCCCGCGGCATCCCGCAGGTCGCGGCCGTCCTCGGCTCCTGCACGGCGGGCGGCGCGTACGTGCCCGCGATGTCCGACGAGGCGGTCATCGTGCGCGGCCAGGGCACGATCTTCCTCGGCGGCCCGCCCCTGGTGAAGGCCGCGACCGGCGAGGTCGTCACCGCCGAGGAGCTGGGCGGCGGCGAGCTGCACTCGCGCACCTCCGGCGTCACCGACCACCTCGCCGAGGACGACGGGCACGCGCTGCGCGTCGTCCGCTCCATCGTCTCCACCCTCGGACCGCGCGCCCCGCGCCCGTGGCGGGTGGAGCCGAGCGTGGAACCGGTGGTCGACCCGGGCGAGCTGTACGGCGTCGTGCCCACCGACAGCCGCACCCCCTACGACGTGCGCGAGGTCATCGCCCGCGTCGTCGACGGCAGCCGGTTCCAGGAGTTCAAGGAGCAGTACGGCACGACGCTCGTCACCGGCTTCGCCCGCATCCACGGCCACCCGGTCGGCATCGTCGCCAACAACGGCGTGCTGTTCGGCGAGTCCGCCCAGAAGGGCGCGCACTTCATCCAGCTGTGCGACCAGCGGTCCGTGCCGCTGGTGTTCCTCCAGAACATCAGCGGGTTCATGGTCGGCCGCGAGTACGAGGCCGCCGGCATCGCCAAGCACGGCGCGAAGATGGTCACCGCGGTGGCGTGCGCGCGGGTGCCGAAGTTCACCGTGGTCATCGGCGGTTCGTTCGGCGCGGGCAACTACTCGATGTGCGGCCGGGCCTACTCGCCCCGGTTCCTCTGGATGTGGCCGAACGCCCGGATCTCCGTCATGGGCGGCGAGCAGGCCGCGTCCGTGCTCGCCACCGTGCGGCGCGACCAGCTCGGCGACGCGTGGTCGGCGGAGGACGAGGAGGCGTTCAAGGCCCCGATCCGGCGGCAGTACGAGGACCAGGGCAACCCGTACTACTCCACCGCGCGCCTGTGGGACGACGGCGTGATCGACCCGCTCGACACGCGCACCGTGCTCGGGCTGGCCCTGTCCACGGCGGCCAACGCCCCGATCGAGCCGGTGTCCTACGGCGTCTTCCGGATGTGATGGCGATGTTCGAGTCCGTTCTGGTGGCCAACCGAGGCGAGATCGCGGTGCGGGTGATCCGCGCGCTGCGCCGGTTCGGCATCCGGTCGGTCGCGGTCCACAGCGACGCCGACGCCGACGCCCTGCACGTGCGGCTGGCCGACGAGTCGGTGCGGCTCGGCCCGGCGTCGGCCCGGGAGAGCTACCTCTCGATCGAGCGGGTCGTGGAGGCCGCGCTGTCGACCGGCGCGCGGGCCGTGCACCCCGGCTACGGCTTCCTGGCCGAGAACGCCGAGTTCGCCCGCGCCTGCGACAAGGCCGGGCTGGTGTTCATCGGCCCGCCCGCCGAGGCGATCGAGGCGATGGGCGACAAGATCCGCGCCAAGCTGACCGTCGCGGCGGCCGGCGTGCCCGTGGTGCCCGGCCGCACCGAGGTCGGCATGACCGACGACGACCTGGTCGACGCGGCCGGTGAGATCGGGTTCCCGGTGCTGCTCAAGCCCTCCGCGGGCGGCGGCGGCAAGGGGATGCGGCTGGTCCGCGAGCCGGGCGCGCTGCGGGACGCGATCGAGTCGGCGCGGCGCGAGGCGCGCGGGTCGTTCGGGGACGACGCGCTGCTCATCGAGCGGTTCGTCGGCAACCCCCGGCACATCGAGATCCAGGTGCTGGCCGACGCGCACGGCGCGGTCGTCCACCTCGGCGAGCGGGAGTGCAGCCTCCAGCGGCGGCACCAGAAGATCATCGAGGAGGCGCCGTCACCGCTGCTCACGCCCCCCGTGCGGGAGGCGATGGGCCGGGCGGCGGTGGAGGCGGCGCGGTCCGTCGGGTACGTCGGCGCGGGCACCGTGGAGTTCATCGTCGACGGCGCCTCCGGCGACTACTTCTTCATGGAGATGAACACCCGGCTCCAGGTCGAGCACCCGGTCACCGAGCTGGCGACCGGCGTGGACCTGGTCGAGCAGCAGCTGCGCGTCGCGGCGGGCGAGCACCTCCGGCTCGGCGAGGTGGCCTTCACCCGGCACGCGGTGGAGGCGCGGGTCTACGCGGAGGACCCGGCGCGCGGGTTCCTGCCGACCGGCGGCACCGTGCTGGCGCTGGAGGAGCCCGCGGACGTGCGGGTCGACTCGGCGCTGCGGGTCGGGTTGACCGTCGGCAGCGACTACGACCCCATGCTGGCCAAGGTGATCGCGGCCGGCGACACCCGCGAGGAGGCGCTGCGCCGGCTGGACGCCGCGCTCGGGCGGGTGGTGCTGCTGGGCGTGACGACGAACATCCCGTTCCTGCGGGCCCTGCTGCGGCACCCGGACGTGCGGTCCGGCGCGCTGGACACCGGGCTGGTCGAGCGCGAGCTGGACCGGCTGGTCGAGGTCCGGCGGCCGGACGAGGTGCTGGCCGCGGCGGCGCTGGAGCGGCAGCTGTCGCTGCGCGGCGGGGACGACCCCTGGGCGCGGGGCGACGGCTGGCGGGTCGGTGAGCACGCGTGGACCACGTGGCTGATCGACGGCGTGCCGGTGCGCGTGCGCGGCGACGAGGTGTCGGTGGACGGCGCGGAACCGGTGCGGCTCAAGGCTTCCGTCGAGGACGGCGCCCTGGTCGTCGGCGGTCGGCGGTACGCGGTGGCCAGGTCCGGGGACGTGCTGTGGCTCGGCGCGGACGGGTGCTCGTGGGCGCTGACCGAGACCCGGCCGTCCGAGGTCGCCGCGACCGCCGCCGGAGGCGCCGGCGGGCCGGTGACCAGCCCCATGCCGGGCACGGTGCTGGTGGTGCGCGCGTCCGCCGGTGACGAGGTCGCCGCGGGTCAACCGCTGTTCGTGGTCGAAGCGATGAAGATGGAGCACACCGTCACGGCACCCGTGGCCGGCGTGCTCGCCGAAGTTCGGGTCCAGGCGGGCGACCGGGTCGCGCTGGACCAACCCCTTGCCGTCGTCGTGCCCCACCAGGAGTGAGAACGATGTTGGACTTCCGTCTTGACGAGGACCACGAGGCGCTGCGCAAGACCGTCGAGGAGTTCGCGCGCGCCGAGGTCGCGCCCGTGATCGGCGGGTTCTACGAGCGCGAGGAGTTCCCGTACGAGATCGTCGCCAAGATGGGGCGGATGGGCCTGTTCGGCCTGCCGCTCCCCGAGGAGCACGGGGGCATGGGCGGGGACTACTTCGCGCTGTGCCTGGCGCTGGAGGAGCTGGCGCGGGTCGACTCGTCGGTGGCGATCACGCTGGAGGCCGGGGTGTCGCTGGGCGCGATGCCGATCCACCGGTTCGGCTCCGACGAGCAGAAGGCCACCTGGCTGCCCCGGCTGGCGGCCGGCGAGGTGCTGGGCGCGTTCGGGCTGACCGAGCCGGGTGGCGGGTCGGACGCGGGCGCGCTGCGCACCACCGCCCGCCTCGACGGCGACGAGTGGGTGGTCAACGGCACCAAGGCGTTCATCACCAACTCGGGCACGGACATCACCGGCCTGGTCACGGTCGCGGCGGTGACCGGGCGGCGGGAGAACGGCAAGCCGGAGATCTCGGCGATCCTGGTGCCGTCCGGCACGCCCGGGTTCACCGTGTCGCGCAAGTACTCCAAGGTCGGGTGGAACGCCTCGGACACGCGCGAGCTGGCGTTCCAGGACTGCCGCGTGCCGGCGGCGAACCTGGTCGGCGAGCGCGGGCGCGGGTACGCGCAGTTCCTCCAGACCCTGGACGAGGGCCGGATCGCCATCGCCGCGATCGGGGTGGGGTTGGCGCAGGGCTGCGTGGACGAGTGCCTGCGGTACGTGGGGGAGCGGGAGGCGTTCGGCCGCAAGATCGGGGAGTACCAGGCCATCCAGTTCAAGATCGCGGAGATGGAGGTGCGCACCCACACCGCGAGGCTGGCGTACTACCACGCGGCGTCGAAGATGCTGCGCGGCGAGCCGTTCAAGCGGGAGGCGGCGATCGCGAAGCTGGTGTCCTCGGAGGCGGCGATGGACAACGCGCGCGAGGCGACGCAGGTCTTCGGCGGGTACGGGTTCATGAACGAGTACCCGGTGGGGCGGTTCTACCGGGACGCGAAGATCCTGGAGATCGGTGAGGGGACCAGCGAGGTCCAGAAGATGCTGATCGCCCGGGAGCTGGGGCTGGGGTAGCCCGGGTTGGGGGTGGCCCGGGTTGGGGTCGGCCCGGGTTGGGGCCGGCCCGGTACCACCGGTCCGCACCCGGTGGAGTTATCACTCCACCGGGTTGTTCCACCGGGTGATCCCTACCCACCTGCCACGGCCGGTGCCACGCTCGGGTGGCCGTGGTCAGGGGGTCCGGGTGGCGAGCATCGGCCGGGTGGTGGCCGCGCTGGGGCAGGTGCTCGACCTGCTGCCGTTCGCGCGGTTGGCCGATGCCCTGGAGGCCGCCGAGGAAGCGCGGTCGCTGGTCGAGCGGGCGGGCGACGGCAGTGGCCGGGACGGGTTCCGGCAGGTGGCGGGGCGGTTCGGGGAGGCGGCCGAGGGCATCTCCGACCTCCTGGGGGCGTTGACCGGGATCCAGCACCTCGCCACGGCGATGGCGAACCGGTTGGAGGGGGAGGGGCTCGCGAGGCCGGCCGGTCCCGAGCCCGAGCCTGTCGCGCCCGAGCCCGCCGTGACCGGGGCCGATCCGCAGGCGGTGCTGTCGAAGCTGCCCGTGCGCAGCAGGACCACCGACAAGACGCGCGGGATCTGGGTGGACGACCAGGGCCGGGAGCGCGAGCAGATCACGAGCGGTCGGGACGACCTGGGCCGGCGCGCCGTGGAGGAGCTGAAACGCTTGGGCATCGGTCCCCCGCGCGGCGCGCTCGCGACGGCGGACCACGTCGAGGTCAAGTTGGCCGTCCTCCTCCGGGGAACCGGTCAACGGGCGGTCACCCTGTTCGTGAACAACCGGCCCTGCAACGAGGGCCGCTGGTCGTGCGACCGGCTCTTGCCGCGTATCTTGCGCCCGGGCCAGAGCCTCGTGGTTCAGTGGCCGGGCGGTATCACCACCTACCGGGGAAGGACACCGTGAGCATGGGGCACGTCCTGGAAGCGACCTACCGGCACGATGCCGGGGTGAGCCTGCTGCGCACCCGGGAGGACATCGCGGACTTCGTCGACCAGGTGCTCTCCGCCGGGTGGGAGTACACCGCCGCGGCGGTCTACGCCGTCGTCGAGGGGAGCGAGGCCGACCCGGACCACGAGTTGATCATCGGTGCCGACCCCCGGACCGGCATGGGGGCGCTGCGCTACGCCGGTGACGGTGATTGGTTCAGCAGAGGTGAGCGGACCGGCCCCGAAGAGGTGGTCTTCACGTACTTCGGGGTCAGGCACGACTTCCCGGCGGATGCCGAGGTGCCGTTGGACACCGTGCGCGAGGCCATGTGGGAGCTGCTGACCACGGGCGGCCGGCGACCCGGTTGCGTCACCTGGCAGGAAGACCGCGGTTAGTCCGCTACCCCCGGAACCGCCCGTCGCGCACACCGCGCACGAACGCGCCCCACCCCGGACCCAGGCTGATCACCGGCCCGCGCTCCCCGTCCTTGCTGTCCCGGACCCGCACGACCCCGCCCCCGAACCGCACCTCGACGCACTCGCCGGACGCGGTGCTGTAGCTGCTCCTGACCCACTCCCGCGTCACAGCCGCTCCACCTCCTCGCGGACGTCCCCGATGAACCGGCGCGACCCGTCCTCGTCCAGCGCCCGGTCGAACGCCTCGGCGAAGCTCGCGGTCGATTCGAGTATCACCTGCCGCTTGTCGATGACGGCACCGCTGATCGCCGTCTCCTGGTACACGAGGTCGCGCAGGCGTTCGGACGGGAACGACATGATCCGCAGCGCCGCGCCCAGCAGCGGGTGGGCGCCCGCGCTGAAGGGCATGACGCGGACGCGGACGTGGTCCGGCCGCTTGGCGATGACGTGCAGCAGGTGCGCGAGCTGCCCGCGCATGACCTCGGGCCCGCCGACCACCTGCCGCAGCGCGGCCTCACCCAGCAGGACGTCGAGCTTCAGCGCGTAGGTGCCCACCAGCCGGGCCTGCCGGGCGAGGCGCGTCTCCAGGCGCGGGCCGATGTCGACCGGCCTCGTGTAGGGGGTCCCGGCACGCATGACCGCCCGCGCGTAGTCGGCCGTCTGCAACAGGCCCGGGACGATGTCGGGGGCGAACTCGGAGATCCGGTCGGCGCCCGCCTCCAGGCCGAGCAGCCGGACGAAGTCCTCCGGGAACAGGTACGCGTAGTCGTACCACCACTCCCGCTGGTCGGCCTGCTCGCGCAGCTCCTCCAGCTCCCGGCGCTCCGCGTCGTCCAGGCGGTAGACCTCCACCAGGTCGCGCAGCTTGGCGGCGGTCAGCCTGCGCTTGCCCGACTCCATCACCGACAGGTTCGTGCTGCCGATCCCGGTGGTCCTGGCTACAGACGCGGCGGTCAGGCCGAGCCGCTCGCGGTGCTCGCGGAGGCGCAGGCCCAGTTCCCACGCCTGGACCGTGCTGGAGGTCGGTCCGCTGGCCATGTCCCACCCTGGAGTTCCGCGCTGGTCGGTCGACGGGACATAGCGTAGCGAAAAGTCACCCGATAGATACCTGGCGTGATGATAACTATGACCATAACTTTGAAACATGACCCCACACCGCAAGACCCGAAGCCCCCGCAGGACCAACGGCCGCCCGGCCACCAACGGCCGCCCGGCCACGACCCGTAGCCCCCACCACGACCGAAGATCCCGCCACACCGGCGGAGGAAGGCGGTGCCGCCCGGGGCACCGCCTAGAACCGCCCGTGCCTGCCCTCGCCCGCCAGGAACCGCCGCAGACCACCCTCGACCTCCCGCAACGACACCACCCCGTGGTCCCGTTCGTTGGCCAGCGCGGCCTCCTCCGACAGGCCCTCCTGCTCCAGCACCGACAACCGGTCCTGCCGCAGGCACGCCTGGGGGAACCCGGCGATCTGCGCGGCCAGCTCCTCGGCCGCCGCCCGGCAGGTGCCGTTGGGCACGACCCGGTTCGCCAACCCGATCCGCAACGCCTCGCCGGAGTGCACCGGCCGGCCGGTCAGGACCAGGTCCAACGCCCGCGAGGTCCCGATGAGCCTCGGCAGCCGCACCGTCCCGCCGTCGACCAGGGGCACGCCCCAGCGCCGGCAGAACACGCCGAACACCGCGTCCTCGTCCGCGACCCGCAGGTCGCACCACAGGGCCAGCTCCAGGCCGCCCGCCACGGCGTGGCCCGCCACGGCGGCGATCACCGGCTTCGACAACCGCAACCTGGTGGGGCCCATCGGTCCGGAGTCCGACATCGGGTCGTTGCCGCGCTCGGTGCCCACCGCCTTGAGGTCGGCCCCCGAGCAGAACGTGCCGCCCTCGCCGTGCAGCACGGCCACCGACGCGGACGGGTCCTCGTCGAACTCGCGGAACACCTCGGTCAGGGTGTGCGCGGTCGGCCCGTCGACCGCGTTCCGGGCGGCCGGGCGGTTCAGCAGGACCGTGAACACCGGTCCCGAGCGCTCCACGCGCACGGCGCTCACAGCTTGGGCAGCCCCCGCTCCACGATCGCCCCGAAGTCGACCCCGCGCGGCAGCGTGCCGAACGCCGCGCCCCGGTCCCCGGCCAGGCGGGAGGCGCAGAACGCGTCCGCCACCGCCGGGTGCCCGAACCGCACCAGCAGCGAACCCTGCAACGCCAACGCCATCCGCTCCACCAGCCTGCGCGCCCGGACCTCCAGGTCCCCGGTGTCGGCCAGCTCGTCCTTGAGCTCCGCCACGACCCCGTCCAGCCGGGGGTCGGCGCCGTGGGCGGCGTCCAGTTCGGCGAGGAACCCGGCCACCGCGTCGGGGGAGCGCCCGAGCACCCGCAGCACGTCCAGCGCCGCCACGTTGCCCGATCCCTCCCAGATGGACATCAGCGGCGACTCGCGGAACAGCCGGGGCATCCCGGAGTCCTCGACGTACCCGTTGCCGCCCAGGCACTCCAGCGCCTCGGCCGCGTGCGCCGGGCCGCGCTTGCAGACCCAGTACTTGGTCACCGCCAGGCCGAGCCGGCTGCGGCTGCCCGCCAGCCACAGCGCCGCCGTGGTCGCCGCCTCCGACTCCACGGCGAGGTCGGCCAGCACGTTGCGCATCGCGGGCTGGTCGACCAGCGGGGCGCCGAACGCGGTGCGGTGCGCCGCGTGGTGCGCGGCCCGGGTCAGCCCCGCCCTCATCCCGGCGGCCGTGCCGATGACGCAGTCCAGGCGGGTGCTGTTGACCATCTCGATGATGGTCCGCACGCCCCGGCCCTCCTCGCCGACCAGCCAACCGACCGCCTCGTCGTACTCGATCTCGGCCGAGGCGTTGGACCTGTTGCCCAGCTTGTCCTTCAGGCGCTGGAGGAACACGGCGTTGCGCGTGCCGTCCGGCAGCACGCGCGGCACCAGGAAGCAGGACAGGCCGCCCGGCGCCTGCGCCAGCGTCAGGAACACGTCGGACATCGGGGCCGAGGTGAACCACTTGTGCCCGGTCAGCAGGTACCCGTCGCCGTTCGGCACGGCGCGGGTGGTGTTCGCGCGCACGTCCGAGCCGCCCTGCTTCTCGGTCATCGACATGCCCGCGATGAGGCCGCGCTTACCCTCGGGGGCGCGCAGGCCGAAGTCGTACTCGCGCGAGGCCAGCAGGGGCTCGAACCGGGCGGCCAGTCCCGGGGCGGCGCGCAGCGCGGGCACGGCGGCGTAGGTCATCGAGATGGGGCACCCGTGCCCGGCCTCGGCCTGGCTCCACGCGTAGAACTTCGCGGCCCGTGCCACGTGCGCGCCGGGTCGGTCGTCGCGCCACGGCGTGGCGTGCAGGCCGTGGCGCACGGCGGTGGTCATCAACCGGTGCCAGGCCGGGTGGAACTCGACCTCGTCCACCCGGTGCCCGTACCGGTCGTGGGTGTGCAGCACGGGCGAGTGGGTGTTGGCCAGCCGGCCCAGCTCCTGGACCTCGGCGGTGCCCGCCAGCAGGCCCAGCTCGCGCAGCTCCGGCTCGGCCCAGCCCGCGCCGCCCCGGTGCAGGCCGTCCAGCAGCGCCGGGTCGGCCGAGACGTCGTGGCCCTCCAGCGGCGGGACCTGGTTGGTCACCTCGTGCGTGACGCGCGTCATGCCCGTCAGGGTACTACTGATGGGTAACTTCGTGGACCCTGGAAAGTCGGGGGTGCTGATCTTGCGGTTCCGGCCTACCGTCGATCCGGTGAGCGATCACGAAGGGGCGGTGGCCGCGCTGCGCGGTCAGTACGCGGCGATCCCGGCGGGCGCACCCGTGCGCCTCGCCAAGTCGACGTCGAACCTGTTCCGGTTCCGCGACGACCAACCCGGCGGGCTCGACGTGCACCGGTTCAACCGGGTGCTGTCCGTCGACCGCGAGGCCCGCACCGCGCGGGTCCAGGGCATGACGACCTACGAGGACCTGGTCGACGCGACCCTGCCGCACGGCCTGATGCCGCTGGTCGTGCCGCAGCTCAAGACCATCACGCTGGGCGGGGCGGTGGCGGGCCTCGGCATCGAGTCGAGCTCGTTCCGCAACGGCCTGCCGCACGAGTCGGTGCGCGAACTGGAGGTCATGACCGGCGAGGGCGCCGTCGAGGTGGTCAAACCGGGCGACGACCTGTTCCGGGGGTTCCCGAACTCCTACGGCACCCTCGGCTACGCGCTGCGGCTGGACATCGAGCTGGAACCGGTCTCGCCGTACGTGCGGCTGCGGCACGTGCCGTTCGGGGACGCCGCCGAGTGCGCCCGGGTGATCTCCGCGATCTGCGCGGAGGGCGCCTACCTGGGCGAACCGGTCGACTTCGTGGACGGCACGGTGTTCTCGGCGGGGGAGCAGTACCTGACCCTGGGCAACTGGACCGGCACCGCGCCGTGGACCTCGGACTACACCGGCAACCGGATCTACTACCGGTCGATCCAGGCCCGGCGCACCGACTACCTGACCGCGCGCGACTACCTGTGGCGGTGGGACACCGACTGGTTCTGGTGCTCGCGGGCGTTCGGCGTGCAGCACCCGCTGGTCCGGCGACTGGTGCCCAAGCGCTACCTGCGCTCGGACGTCTACCGCCGGGTGGTGGCGTGGGACCGGCGGCACCGCTTCTCCGCCCGGCTGGGCAAGGCGGTGGAGGAGCCGGTGATCCAGGACGTGGAGATCCCGGTGGACCGGCTGGCGGAGTTCCTGGACTTCTTCCACCGCGAGATCGGCATCAGCCCCGTGTGGCTGTGCCCGATCCGGCTCCGCGACCGGGCCGGCTGGCCGCTGTACCCGATGGACCCGGACGTGCTCTACGTCAACGTCGGCTTCTGGTCGACGGTGCCGCTGCGCCCGGACGAGGAGCTGGGCAGCCGCAACCGGCTCATCGAGGCCGAGGTCACCCGGTTGGGCGGGCACAAGTCGCTGTACTCCGACTCCTACTACGGGGAGCGGGAGTTCTGGGACCTCTACGACGGGCCGGCGTACCGGCGGCTCAAGGAGCGCTACGACCCGGACGGGCGGCTGCCGGACCTGTACGCCAAGTGCGTTCTGCGTGGATGAGAGGAGCGTGGTCGTGCGGTTGGCTGAGGTGTTCCAGCGTGCGGTCGGCGGGAGGGACGTCGGCTTCAGCGCGTACGACGGCAGCCGGGCGGGACCCGCGGACGCGGGCGTGCGCATCGAGGTGCGCACCCCGCAGGCGCTGTCCTACCTGGCATCGGCACCCGGGGAGCTGGGCCTGGCCCGCGCGTACGTGACCGGGCACCTGGAGATCATCGGTGACGTGTACGGGGCGCTGACGCGCCTGTCGGAGCTGTCGCTGCGGGAGGTGCCGTGGGGGCAGCGGGTGGAGCTGCTGGCCACCCTGGGGCGGGCCAGGCTGGGGACGCGGGTCGAGCCGCCACCGCAGGAGCGGCGGTTGCACGGGCTGCGGCACTCCAGGTCGCGGGACCGCGAGGCGATCGCCCACCACTACGACGTGTCGAACAAGTTCTACGAGTGGCTGCTCGGGCCCTCCATGGCCTACACGTGCGCGGTGTACCCGACCCCGGGGTCCACTGTGGAGCAGGCGCAGTTCGCCAAGCACGACCTGGTGGCGCGCAAGCTGGGGCTGGAGCCCGGGATGCGGCTGCTGGACGTGGGCTGCGGCTGGGGCGGGATGGTCCTGCACGCGGCCCGCGAGTACGGCGTGCGGGCGCTGGGCGTGACGCTGTCGCGCAACCAGGCGGAGTGGGCGCGCAAGGCCATCGCCGAGGCGGGCCTGTCCGACCTGGCCGAGGTGCGGCACCTGGACTACCGGGACGTGCGCGAGGACGGGTTCGACGCGGTCAGCTCCATCGGCCTCACCGAGCACATCGGCAAGGCCAAGCTGCCCGCGTACTTCCGGTCCCTGAACCGGAAGCTGCGCCCCGGCGGCCGGCTGCTGAACCACTGCATCACCCGGCCGGACAACCGGCAGCCCGCCCGGACCGGCGGCTTCATCAACCGGTACGTGTTCCCGGACGGCGAGCTGGTCGGTCCCGGCCACCTCGTGTCGCTCATGCACGACACCGGCCTGGAGGTGCGGCACGAGGAGAACCTGCGCGAGCACTACGCCCTGACCCTGGCGGCGTGGTCGCGGAACCTGGACGAGCACTGGGACGAGGCGGTGGCCGAGGTGGGCCTGGCCCGCGCCCGGGTGTGGCGCCTGTACCTGGCGGCGTCCCGGCTGGGGTTCGACCGCAACAACATCCAGCTGCACCAGGTGCTGGGTGTGAAGCTCGACGGCACGGACGCGCACATGCCCCTGCGGCCGGACTGGTGATCGGGCGAGGGAGCTTGGGCCGGAGGGCTGAGCACTGAAGATCGGCCGCGCGGGTCTGGCCGTCCTGGTCTGGCCGTGTGCGTCCGGCCGCATGGCTCCGGCTGCGCGGGTCCGAGCGCGAAGGCCCGAACAGCCGAACACTGCCGGGGCGCTCAAGGGTTCACCGCCCTTGAGCGCCCGCTGGTCCCACCACCCACCGCCCACTCCCCACCCACCATCAGGCGGTGAGCTGCCCGATGATCTGCTGCACCTCGTTCGACGGGATCGCGAAGCCGATGCCCACGCTGCCCGCCTGACCGCTGTCCGCCGCGGGCGAGTAGATCGCCGAGTTGATGCCGACGACCTCGCCCGCCGCGTTCACCAGCGGGCCGCCCGAGTTGCCGGGGTTGATCGAGGCGTCGGTCTGGATCGCCTGGTAGCTCACGGCCGCGTCGCGGCGGCCGGTGGTCGCCGGGACGGTCACCGTGCGGTCCAGGGCGCTGACGATGCCCGAGGTCACGGTGCCCTGGAGACCCTCCGGCGAGCCGATGGCCACCACCTGGTCACCGATCCTCACCTGGTCGGAGTCGGCGAACACGGCCGGGGTCAGGCCGCTCACGCCCTCCGCCCGCAGCACCGCCAGGTCGCTGGACGCGTCGCTGCCCAGCACCGAGGCGTCGACGGTCCGCCCGTCGGCCAGCGTCACGGTGACCTGGCGGGCCCCGGCGACCACGTGGTTGTTGGTCAGGATTCGCCCGTCACCGCTGAGCACCACGCCGGAGCCCAGGCCCTCGCCCTGGTCGGTGGTCACGTTGACCTGCACCACGCTGGGCAGCACCCGCGCGGCGATCGACGAGACGTCCGACGTGGACGGGGCGCCGGTCCGCAGCGCCGCCGGGCTGCTGACCGCGGCCGTGGTCGCGTCCGGCGCGTTGAGGGCGCCGACCACGCCACCGGTGACCCCGCCGAACAGCGCGGCGGCCAGCGCCGCCGAGGTCACCACCGTCCCGGTGCGCCGCCAGAACGGCGCCCGCTGCTCCACCAACGACCCGCTCACCGCGGGGAATTCCTCTGCCATGCACCCAGGTTCGCCCCGCGTCCTGTGAGCAGGCTGAGCCCCGGGTCAGGACTTGCCAAGAATCGCGGCGACCCCGTCCGCCGACAGCGGCTCGCCGAACAGCGGCCCCTGCACACCGGACACGCCCAGCCCGGCCAGCCGCGCCACCTCGTCCTCCGTGCGCACGCCCGCCGCGTGCAGGGGGAGGCCCAGGGTCCGCGCCCACGACAGCAGCGCCGCGGTCGCGTCCTCGTCCATCGGGGTCGCGTCCGCGGTGATCCCGCGCATCGGCGCGCCCTCGAACTTGAGCCCGCACAGCGGCAGCCGGCGCAGCCGGTCGATGCCGTGGTTGGCGTTGCCCACCCGGTCGAGCGCCAGCCCCACGCCGTGCTCGGTGAGGATGGCCAGCTCCTCCAACTGCTCCTCACCCAGCCGGCCGAGCAGCACCTCGTCCAGCTCCAACCGAAGCCCGGACGCGGGCAGACCGCTCTCCCGCAGCACCCGGCGCACCTCGGCCACCAGCTCCGGCTCCTGGCACTGCCGCGCGGTCAGGTTCATGGTCAGCACGGGCGCCGCCGCGCCGAGCTCCGCGTGCCAGCGGCCGGCGTCGTGGCACGCCTGCTCCAGCGCCCACGCGCCCAGCCGCGCGGCCATGCCGGTGCCGGCGACCAGCGGGCCCAGCTCCAGCGGGTCGACCGGGCCCTCGGCGGGGTGCTCCCAGCGCAGCCGCGCCTCCACGGCCAGCAGCGACCGGTCCGCCGACGAGCGCACCGGCTCGTAGTCGACCCGGAAGTCGCCCTGCTCCAGCCCGCCCGCGACGGACGCGGCCAGCCGCATCGGGGTCCGCTCCCGCCGGTCGCGCTCGGGGTCGTAGAGCGCCCACTGCGCCTTGCCGTCCTCCTTCGCCCACCGCACGGTCACGTCGACGCACCGCATCAGCTCCGTCGCGTCCGCGCCGCGCGCCGCCCGCACCACGATGCCGACGCTGGCGGTCACGCCGATGCCGTCCTCCTCCACCCACACCGGCTCGGCGAGCAGGTCCAGCGCCTCCTCGGCGTACGTCACCACCGCGGGCACGTCGACCGGGTCGCGGATCAGCACGCCGAACTCGTCCGGCCCGATCCGGGCCAGCTGCCCGACCTCGCCGAACACCGACCGCAGGTGCGCGGCCGCGGCGCTGAGCACCCGGTTGCCGACCTCGTGCCCGAACGCGTCGTTGACCACCCGGAACCCGTCCAGGTCGAACACGACCAGCGCGAGCGCCGCCGGGCCCCTGGTGCCGACCGCGTTCTCCAGCCAGCCGACGAACTGGCCGCGGTTGGCCAGGCCGGTCTGCACGTCGTGCAGGCTCTGGTGCAGCAGCCGCGCCTGGAGCGCCCGCACCTCGTCCAGGTCCTCCAGCACGGCCACGTAGTAGGCGGGCTCGTCCTCGTCGTCGCGCACCAGGGCGATCGAGACCAGCGCGGTGACCGGCTCGCCGTCGCCGCCCAGCAGCCGCAGCTCCGCGTGCACCTGGTCGCGGTCGTCGGTCCTCAGCCGTTCGGCCAGCCGGGTCAGCGCCGCCTGGTCGTCGGGGTGCACGAGGGCGCGGCTGGTGGTCCCGGCCAGCTCCTCGGCGCCGCGGCCGAGCATGTCCAGCATGGCGGTGTTGCAGTCCAGCAGCTCGCCGCCGAGGCCGGTGACCGCGATGGCCGCGGGCGAGGTCCGGAACACCGCGCGGAACTTGGCCTCGCTGGCCCGCAGCTTCGCCTCGGCCGACCGGGTGAGCCGCAGCGCGCGGGTCTGGCTCTGCTCCTGCTCGTCGAGGGTGTGCACGCGCAGGCCGTCGGCGAACCCGGCGGCGAACGCGGCCAGCACGCCCATCAGCCGCTTCGCCCGGTCGGCGGGCAGTCCGAAGTGGTCCAGCAGGTGGTCGCCGACGAACGCGAGCGAGCGCTCCAGCGTGGACGCGGACCGCAGGCCGTGCTCGACCATCGCGCGGCCCGCCCGCTGCGCCGCGGTCGCGGGGCCGTCGTGCCTCAGCGCGGTGTGCAGGTCGGTGGTGAACCCGGCGAGCAACGCCTCCAGCCGGGGACGCCGGAGGTCGGCCACCACGGTCGAACCGATGGTGGCGGCCCACCGCCGGGCGAACTCGCCCCGGTCGTCGCCGGACTCGTCACCCGGTCTTGCCGCGCCTGCCTCTTCGACCATCTTCATTCAGCTCTGCGGGCCCGTCGTAGAGGGGACATCCTGGGTGTCGACCTGCCGCGCGATGGGGCACCGCGATAAGCCGACGTGCGCATTTCCGGTCATTCTTCACTCGAATGGTGCAATGGCAGACCGTAGGGCGCGATTCAGCTTAGTGTCACCCGCCCGAACATGCACAAGACGACCGCGTCACACCCCCGGAGCAGCCCAAACACCCCATCGTTCCCGTCCCCGGAGGAATTGGACCCCCGTCGGACCTGAACGCTTCTTGGAACGTTTTGCGGCGTTCCCCACCACCCCCGGCCGCGCGAGTCGTACGTCCAGGCCCGCCGTGTCGTACGTCCAGGACCCCCGAACTACACGTTCAGGACCCCCGGACCCGGCAACGCCCAGGGCCCCCGGACCACGGGGGTCCGGGGGCCCTGGAGGAGGGTGTCCCGAGGTCAGGCGACCGCGGCGAGGACCGAGGCGATCCGGGTGGCGATCCGGTCGTTGTCGGTGGGGGCGAGGCTGAGCCAGCCGTCCTCGTGCACCATCAGGTAGCGGCCCTGGTGGGTGTCGAACCACGTGATCAGGGTGCCCGCCCGGGTGCGCCGGTAGCCGCCGGCCACGCTGACGCCGAACTGGCCGCCCGCGACCCGGCTCGCGGCCAGCTCGCTGACCGCGGTCGCGTCCTCGCGCGACAGTCCCGCCTTCTGGAGCGCCTCGCGCTCGTCCAGCTCACCGCCGCCCCACGGGTCGTCCTCGTCGTCGTCCTGCTCGTCCTGGAGCGCCACGGCCTCGTGCAGCGTCTCCAGCCGCAGCGACAGGGCGCTGCCCGGCCCCGCCGACCCGCCCGGCAGCACGTCCACGATGGACCGGGCCAGCGCCGTCGGCCGGATGCCCAGCACGCCGATCGACCCGCTGTCGATCACCGCCATCGCGCCCAGCTCACCGCCCGCCACGGCCACCGCCCGCACCGCCCGGTCCACGTGGGCCACCGCGTCGACGGCCACCTCGTGCTCCGCCAGCAGCCGCAGCAGCTCGACCAGCCGCGGTGCGGGCTCGCCGTACCCGGCCAGCGCCTGGCCCCGCAGGTGCTCGCGCTCCTCCTCGGTGGACCCGGGGACCGGCACGTCCAGCGGGTAGGGCAGCCGGCCCAGCCGGAGGTGGTGCCACAGCGCGTCCAGCTCCCGCGGCGTCAGCAGGAACTCGGGCTCGATCACGCCTGCTCGCCCTTCTTGCGCGGCTTCGCGCCGCCGATCACCGACGGGGGCAGGTTCTCGCCGGGCACCTCGAAGATGTCCTCGCCCCGGATGTACGCCGCGGCGCGGTGCTCCTTGTCCTCGTCCTGACCGCCGCCGGCGGGGGCGCCGCCCATGGGCGCGCCACCGGCCATCGGGGACGCCGCCGCGCTTGCCGCGCCGGGACCGAAGCCGGGCACCGGTCCGCGGGGCGCGCCGGGCCCGGCCGTGCCCGTCGAGCCGCCGGCCGCGAGGGAACCGCCCGTGCCACCGGCGCCGCCCGACCCGGTCGGGCCGAACCCGCCGGCACCGCCGCCGACGGCGCCGCCCGCGCCGCCGCCGAACCCACCGGCTCCGCCGCCACCACCGCCGAAGCCGCCCGCGCCGCCGGACCCGGTCGGTCCGAAACCGCCACCCGTCGGCCCGAAGCCGGGCACACCGCCCACCGGCACGCGGCCGGGACCGGTCACCGGGGGCGTGCCGGGGCTGCCGGCCGGGACGTAGGCGGGCGGCTTCACGCCGGGCGGCAGGGTGCCGCCACCCTGCTTGGGCGCGGTGTTCGGGTTCGCCGGCTGGTACGGCGGCACGTAGCCGCCCCCGCTGGACGGCGGCACGTACCCGCTGCCCGACGGGGTGTAGCCGGGGGTGGTGTAGCCGGGGGTGGTGTAGCCGGGGGTGGTGTAGCCGGGGGTGTAGCCGCCGGGCGCGGTGTACCCGCCCGGAGCGGTGTACCCGCCGCCCGAGGGCGCGGTGTAGCCCGCCGGGTTGTACGGGTGGGCCACCGGCACCCGGGCCGCCGCCGCGGCCGCCGTGGTGCCCTCGGGCCGGGAGATGGCCGGGGGCATCCCGAGGGCCGCGGCCGCCGTCGCGTACGAGCCGCCGGTCGGCGCGGGGGCCGTGTAGGACGCGGCCGGCGTCAGCGGCGCCGCGGGCGTGGTCGTCGCCGCGTAGCCGGACGGTGCCGTCGCCGCGCCACCGCCACCGCCCGACGAGTAGGCGCTGACCGCCGTCGCGTCACCCAGCACCGGCCCCGACACCGAGGTGGCCGCCAGCGCGAGCCGGGGCTCCTCGGTCCGCCCGGTCACCGGGTTGAACGGCGGGGTGAACAGGGGCGTGCCCTGGTCGACGCCCCGCGACTCGTGCTCCATCGTGTTCATCACGGTCACGGCGTGCTCGTGCAGCGCCCGCGCCTGCTCGTTGGCCGCCTGCACGTCGGCGGCCGAGCTCGCCAGCCCCTGGATGCCGCCCGCGGTGAACGTCCCGGCCGCCTGGTCCCAGTTGAAGTCGACCGGCTCGGGCATGCTCGCCCGCGCGTTCTCCATGATGTGGCTCTGGTCCTGGACCCGCTTGCCCACCTCGACGGCGGTCGCCGCGGTGTCGGTGACCCAGTCGGCGAGCTTCTTGAGGGCCCCGCGCGCGGCGTCCGCGGCGTCGCCGGTCCAGCCGGACTCGCTCAGCGCGACCCGCTCGTTGATCAGCCGCGCCGACTCGGTCAGCTCGGTGCCGAACTGGCCCCACTCCGAGCCGATCTCGCCGGTCTGACCGGGGTCGTTGTTGTTGTGCACCGCCTCGTACAGCTCGCGGTGGGACCGGGACGCCCAGTTCTGCGTCTCGGTCAGGACCAGGTCGATCTCCTCGGCCTGCAGCTTCGTCATCTCCGCCGGTCCTCTCAGTTCCCGCTCAGCCGCTTCATCTCGACCTCGTGCTCCTCGTCGGCCGCCGTGAAGTTGCGGATGGCGCTGCGCACCGAGTCGTGCGTCTGCTGCAACACCTCGCGGTAGGCGGTCATCACGGCCACGAACGACCGGGGGTCGCCGTCGGCCCGGATCTCGAACTTGTGGGCCATCTTGTCGCCGACGGGGTTGGCGCCCAGCGGCGCGGGGCGGGCGAGGCGGCCGGCCCGCTCCAGCCACGAGTCGACCTGGTCGATCTGCTCCAGGAGCATCCGGCGCAGTTCCTCGCCCGTGGCGGGGTCGAGCGACACCCGCCCGGAGTTCACGGTCTCCTGGAGGGCCACGACCTTGCTGTCGAGGGTCGGGGCCTCCCGCGGCGGGGCCTGCTCGCCCCCGTCTTCGGCGATGTACATCGTCAATCCCTCGCGAAGGCAGCCTTCTGGACGGAACACACGGTCGCGCCGAGCTCCAACGCCCGGCCAACGCGGGGCCAACGCGCCGGTCAGGGCTGCCGCGGCCACTGTGCGAAACTCATCGATCACAAGGTGACTGCCCCGAAAGGTTGCAGGATGCGGGTGAACCTGCTCGGCCCGGTGGAGCTGGTTTCCGCAGGTGGGGAGCCGGTTCGACTGGGAGCGGCGAAGCGCAGGACCGTGCTGGCGGCCCTCGCGCTGGAGCTCAACCGGGTGGTGTCCGGTGACCGCCTCCTCGACCTGGTGTGGGACGGCTCACCCCCGCCGCAGGCCAAAGCCGCCCTCCAGGGACATATCGCCCAACTCCGGAAGGTCTTGACCGGGGGTGTAGCGCTCGTCACGCGTGCTCCCGGTTACGCGCTGACCGGCTCGCGGGACGCGGTGGACGCGTTCCGGTTCGAGGACCTGGTGGCGCGCGCGCGGGACGTGGCCGACGAGCGGGCCGTCGACCTGCTGCGGGAGGCGTTGGCGCTGTGGCGCGGGCCGGTGCTGGCCGACGTGCCCGGCGAGCAGCTGCGCGAGGCGGTGTCGGCGCGGTTGGAGGAGCGACGGCTGGGGGCCGTGCAGGACCTGGCGACGCGGCTGTTCCGGCTGGACCGGGCGGCAGAGGCGGTGCCCGCCCTGCGCGACGAGGTGGCGGCCGACCCGCTGCGCGAGGCCCTGGTGGCGCGGCTGGTGCTGGCCCTGCACGGGACCGGGCGGCAGGCCGAGGCGCTGGAGCTGTTCCACCGGACGCGGGAGCGGCTGGCCGAGGAGCTGGGCGTGGACCCGGGGCCGGAGCTGCGCGACGCCTACCAGGTCGTGCTGGGCGGTGCCGCCGTGCCGCCGCGGGCGCCGGTGAACCGCGCCCCCGCCCAGCTCCCGCGCGAGCACCGCGGGTTCGTGGGCCGGGAGCTGGAGCTGTCGGACCTGCGTGAGAGCCTGATGGGGCAGGACTCGGCGATCGGGCTGCTGGTGGGCCCGGCCGGGGTCGGCAAGACCGCGTTGGCGCTGCACTGGGCGCACCGGGTGGCGGGCGACTTCCCGGACGGGCAGCTGTTCGTCAACCTGCGCGGGTTCGACGAGACCGAGCCGCTGGACCCGCGAACCGCGCTGGTCGGGTTCCTGCGCGCGCTGGGGCTGACGGACTCGCAGATCGCGGCGGACCTGGAGGACCAGGCCGCGCAGTACCGGTCGCTGCTGGCCGGGCGGCGGGTGCTGGTGCTGCTGGACAACGCCCGGTCGGCCGAGCAGGTCCGGCCGCTGCTGCCCGGCTCGGCGCGGTGCCTGGTGCTGGTCACCTCGCGGCACCGGCTGGACGACCTCGTGGTGACCGAGGGCGCGTCCTCGCTGCACGTGCCGACGTTGCCGGAGGAGAGCGCGGAGCACCTGCTGGCGGCGCTGCTGGGGCGGCCGCGGATCGAGCAGGAGCCGGAGGCGGTGGCCGAGCTGTGCGAGCTGTGCGACCGGCTGCCGCTGGCGCTGCGGATCGCGGGCGCGCGGCTGGCGTCCCGGCCGCGGTGGACGATCCAGTCGCTGGTGGACGAGCTGCGCGACGAGCAGGGGCGACTGTCGGCGCTGTCGCTGCCCGAGGCGGGGCGCGGGGTGCACGCGGCGCTGGCGGTGAGCTACCGGGAGCTGCCGGAGGGCGCGGCGCGGCTGTTCCGGCGGCTGGGGCTGCACCCCGGCACGGACCTGGACAGCTACGCGGCGGCGGCGCTGCTGGACATCAACGTGGTGAGCGCGCGGACGCACCTGCGGACCCTGGCCTACGCCAACCTGCTGCACGAGTCCACGCCGGACCGGTACTCGCGGCACGACCTGGTGCGGCTGTTCACCCACCACCTGGCGGCGTCGGAGTCGGGGAAGGACAACAAGCTCGCCGCGCACCGGCTGCTGGACTACTACCTGCACGTGGCGGACTCGGCGCGGGCGCACCTGTCGGACCACGTGCTGCCGTTCGGGCCGCCGGCGCACCGGCCCGCGTCGTTCCCGGAGCTGTCCTCGCACGCGGCGGCGCTGGACTGGTTCACGCTGGAGGAGGCCAACCTCGGGCTGGCGCTGGACATCGCGGTGAACGCGGGCGAGCGCGAGCGGACGTGGCAGCTGGCGCTGTGCCTGGACGCGTTCCACTTCCGCCGCGGCAACCGGCTGGACCGGCTGGCGCTGTGCCGGATCGGGCTGGCGGCGGCGCGGTCGCTGGGGGACGGGCACGCGGAGGCGACGTTCCTGCTGCGCCTGGGGTCGACGCTGGCCGACCTCGGGCGGATCGACGAGGCGATCGCGGCGTGCACGCGCGCGGCGGCGCTGGCGGGCGGCGACCGGAACCTGGAGCTGGCCGCGCTGGCGAACCTGGGGTACTGCCTCATGGCGGACGACCGGCTGGACCGGGCGCAGGAGGTGATCCTGGAGGCGCTGGAGGTGGCCCGCGAGGTGGGTGACGCCCGCACGCAGGCGAACATCCGCAACAACCTGGCGAACGTGCTGCTGCGCAAGCACCAGCCGGAGGAGGCGCTGCGGCACGCGACCGAGGCGCTGGACCTGTTCCCGGCGGCCCCGTCCAAGGCGCACACGGCGACCCTGCACACGCTGGGGGCGGCGGCGCAGCAGCTGGGACGGGCCGACGAGGCGCTGGAGTCCTACCGGGCGGGGCTGGAGCTGGCGGCGAGCCTGGGCGACCGGTACCAGGAGGCGCTGTGCCACCGGGCCATCGGCGACGTGCTGGAGCAGTCGGAGGGCGTGGACGCCGCCCGCCCGCACTGGCTGGCCGCGTTCAACCTGTACCGCGACCTGCGCCTGGCCGACGCCGACGACCTGGCGCGCAAGCTGTCCCCGGCCACCCGCCCGTGAGTCGCGAACGCTCAACTCGGGGGTCCCGAACGTAGAACTCGGGGGTCCCGAACGTACGACACGGTGGTCCCGAACGTACGACACGCGCACGTGTCGAACACTCAGGTCGCGCGAGTCGTACGTTCAGGTCGCGCGTGTCGTACGTTCAGGTCGCGCGTGTCGTACGTTCAGGTTGGGTGAGTCGTACGTTCAGGACCCGCGTGTTGTACGTTCGGGAGTCCTGGGGTGAGTGGGTGGGTTGGGTCAGGCGGTGGCTGTGGCGGCTGCTCGGCCGGCTACCCGGCCGGAGAACAGGCAGCCGCCCAGGAAGGTGCCCTCCAGGGCCCGGTAGCCGTGGACGCCGCCGCCGCCGAAGCCCGCGGCTTCGCCGGCCGCGTAGACGTTGGGCAGGGGGTCGCCGGACGGGGTGAGGACGCGGGCGTCCAGGTCGGTGTGCAGGCCGCCCAGGGTCTTGCGGGTCAGGACGGAGAGGCGCACGGCGATCAGGGGACCGGCCTTCGGGTCGAGCAGGGGGTGGGGCTCGACCACCCGGATCAGCTTGTCGGTGAGGAAGCGGCGGGCCTCGCGCATGGCGTTGACCTGCGCGTCCTTGCCCAGGCCGGAGATGACCTGGCGGTCGCGCTCCACGATCGTGCGCCGCAGTTCGTCGGCGTCGATCAGGGACGTGCCGGCGAGCCGGTTCATGCCGGCGGCCAGCTCGGCGGGGGTGTCGGCGAAGATGAACTCCTCGGACAGCTCGGCGAACGCCTCGACGGGCGCGACCGCGCCGGGCAGGGCCCGCTTGAGCACCAGCTTGACGTCCTTGCCGGTCAGGTCGGGGTTCTGCTCCGAGCCCGACAGCGCGAACTCCTTGCCGATGATCCGCTTGTTCAGCACGAACCACGAGTGGCCGTGGCCGGTCTTGACGATGTGCTCCAGCGCGCCCAGCGCGTCGAAGCCCGGGAACAGGGGCACCGGCAGGCGCCGGCCGGTGGCGTCGAGCCACAGCGACGACGGGCCGGGCAGGATGCGGATGCCGTGGCGGCTCCACACCGGGGCGTAGTTGGCGATGCCCTCGGGGTAGTGCCACATGCGGTCCTCGTTGACGATGGCGCCGCCCGCGTCCCGCACGACCCCGAGCAGCTCGCCGTCCACGTGGTCGGGCACGCCGGACAGCATGTGCTCCGGCGGGGTGCCGAGCCGGGCCGGCCAGTTGCGGCGCACCACCTCGTGGTTGGCGCCGATGCCGCCGGAGGTGATCACCACGGCCTGGGCGCGCAGCTCGAAGTCCGCCACGACCGCGCGGGAGCTGGGTTCGCCGCGCTCGACCGCGCTGGGCTCCAGCACGGAGCCGCTGACGCCGTCGACCTCGCCGCCGGTGCTGGTCAGGCCGGTCACGCGGTGCCGGAACCGCAGGTCGACCAGGCCGCGCGCGACGCCCGCGCGCACCCGCCGCACGAACGGCGCCACGATGCCGGGCCCGGTGCCCCAGGTGACGTGGAACCGCGGCACGGAGTTGCCGTGCCCGCCGGCCAGGTACCCGCCGCGCTCGGCCCACTGCACCAGCGGGAACCAGCGGACGCCCATCGCGTGCAGCCACGACCGCTTCTCGCCCGCGGCGAAGTGCACGTACGCCTCGGCCCACCGCCGGGGCCAGTGGTCGCACTCGCGGTCGAACGCCGCCGAGCCCAGCCAGTCCTGGAGCGCCAGCTCGGCCGAGTCGCGGACCTTCAGGCGCCGCTGCTCGGGCGTGTCGACCAGGAACAGCCCGCCGAACGACCAGAACGCCTGCCCGCCGAACGAGGTCTCCGGTTCCTGGTCGAGCAGGATGACCCGGCGGCCCGCGTCGACCAGCTCGGCGGTGGCGACCAGGCCCGCGAGACCCGCGCCGACGACGATGACATCCGCGTCCTGTGGCATCGGGCGAGTCTAGATCGAGGCGCACGTCGCGCAAGACAGTTGAATAAATTTCACTTTCGAGGAGAGGGGGGCCGGTGTCGTACGCATCGGGTGAGGTCGGCGCCGTGTGGCGACCCGTGGACGCGGTGCCGACCATCGACCGACCGCTGACGCGGGCGCGGCTGGTGGGGACCGGCGACGTGACCGGGGGGCGGTTCGGTCTGTTCGAGTGGCGGATGCGCCCGCGCGCGGGCGGCCCGGCCGCGCACTTCCACAAGACGTTCTCCGAGTCGTTCTACGTGCTGTCCGGCGCGGTCCGGTTGTTCAACGGCGAGACCTGGGTCGAGGCGACCGCCGGCGATTTCCTCTACGTGCCGGAACGGGGCGTGCACGCTTTCCGCAACGATTCCGACGAGCCCGCGTCGATGTTGATCCTGTTCGCGCCCGGCCCGCCGCGCGAGGAGTACTTCCGGGAACTGGCCGAGATCGGCGAGTCCGGGCGGCGGCTCACCCCGGAGGAGTGGACCGAGCTGTACGCCCGGCACGACCAGTACATGGTCTGATCGAGGGGTCACGACCGGTGCGGTGGCCGAGCGAGGGGCCACTACCGGTGCGGTGGCCGAGCGAGGGGTCACGACCGCTACGAGGGGGTTCGGGGCCGCCGGCCGTCCGGTGAGGGGGTGTTCCGTCCGGCCGACGGCGGTCGGGCGTGCGTGGGCGCACCTGCAACGTCCTCGGGGAGAGGGGCCGCGCGGGGCACGGGGGGAGGCACCCCGGCGGTCCTGACGTCCGGTGCGGCGTCCACGCCGCGCCGACCACTGGTAGAACGGCCGGTGTCGAACGGCTGTTCCCCGGGTGACCGGGGGGTGTCAGGCGTCACCACGCAGTTCGGTCACCCGCCGCTGCGCCCGGGCGAGCCGGTCCCGCGCGGTGTCCGCCCGGCGACGGGCCCGCTCGGCGGCCACCGCCGCCGCGTGCTCGGCCCGCTGCGCCCGCTGGAGCTCGGCGCGCAGCGACGCCGCGTGCTCGGCCCGCTCGTCCAGCAGCCGGTCGGCCTCGGCCAGCGACGCCTCCGCCCGCCGCGCGTCGGACCGGGCGGCGTCGACGTCCCCGCGGGCCTTGGCCAGCTGCCGCTCCCGGCGCTGCTCGCCGCGGGGCGCGAGGTCGTCGCGCACGCCGACCGCACCCGGCCCCACCGGCGGGAACGCCGCCCGCTCGACCGGCCTGACCAGCCGGCCGATCCGGATCCGGGCGGCCAGCACGCGGTCCGCGCACGCCGCGACCAGCGTGGCGCGCACCTGCCGCACGGCCTCCGGCCCGAGCGGGTGGCCCGCCGCGCGCGCCAGGTCCTCGGCCTGCCGGGCCAGGGCGTTGAGCGTGACCCGGCGGCGCGCGCCGAGTTGCCGCAGCGCGTTCCCGCGCAGCTCCTCCGCCGCCCGCAGCTCCTCGCCCAGCGCCAGCAGGTCGACCAGCACGTCGGTCTCGCGGGCCAGCGAGTTGAGCGCCCACGCCGACGCGGTCGGCTTGCGCAGCGCGGCGATCTCGCGGGCCAGCGCCTGGTCGCCGAGGCGGGCGGCCCGCCGGGCGTGGGCGTCGCGGGCCGCGACGAACCCCGCCGGCGGCAGCGCGTACAGCTCGTCGGCTATCCGGTCGATCGGCACGACGTCCACGATGCCGACCAGTCTGCTCGCCATCGAGTTGATGTGCGGTTCGTTACTGATTGCGGGGGTGATTCGACAATTCACCGTTGACACTGGTTGACACACCGGCCGGTTGGCTCTTGACTGGAGGGGTCGCGGCCCTCCTCGGCTTGTGCGGCACATTTCGCGCATTCGCGCAAGAGGTCATCCAGTCCAATGTGGACTTCACTGTTGCGCTGTTCGTCCGATTGTCCGGACAGACCCGGGGGGATGTGCTTGCGCCAATCTTTTCCCACGAAGGGTTTGCGCCGTGATCAATTCGGTAAGCCGGTGGAGACACCGCGCCGGTGCGGCCTTGCTGGCCGCTGTGCTGGGCACCGCCGGCCTCGGCCTCACCGCCGGCCCCGCGGTCGCGCAGGAGGCGCCGAGCGCGCCCGCGCCGGCCGACAAGCAGCTCGACAAGCAGGACCTGGAGCGGCTCACCGAGGCCGAGCGGGCCGGCCAGGCGAACGTCACGCTCCTGGTCGCCGCCGAAGAGGGCGAGCTGGACTCCGCGGCCGACGAGCTCCGGGCGCTCGGCGGCGTCGTCGAGACCACCGAGCGGGACGTCGACTACCTCCGGGTCTCGGTGCCGCGCGACAAGGCCGAGAAGGCCGCCGGGCTCGCCTCGGTGAACTCGGTGGACGTCGACGGCCTCGTCAAGCTGGACGACCCCCGGCCGGACGGCACGGGCACCCCGCTCCCGCAGCCGGCGCCGGGCGCGAAGACGCCCAAGAAGAACCCCTACATGCCGACGCGGGACACCAACGCGGCGCAGTTCACCGACCAGCACCCCCAGTGGGACGGCCGGGGCACCACCATCGCGATCATGGACTCCGGCATCGACCTGGACCACCCGGCGCTGGCCACCACGTCGACCGGTGAGCGCAAGATCGTCGACTGGTACAACGCCAACGCCACCAACTCCGGCGACGGCACCTGGGTCCCCGTGACCGGCTCGTACGTCGGCACCTTCACCAGCGGCGGCGCCACCTACAAGGCCCCGGCCACCGGCGGCCCCTACAGCTTCGGCCTGTTCCGCGAGACCGCGGGCGACCTCGGCCTGTCCAACAGCGAGACCGGCGGCGACATCAACCGCGACGGCGACCGCGTGGACGCGTTCGGCGTGCTCCAGGACCGGACCACCAAGGAAGTCCGGGTGGACGTCGACGGCGACGGCGACTTCACCGACCAGGTCGCGATGATCGACTACAAGGTCAAGAAGGACGTCGGCCACTTCGGCGCGGACAACCCGGGCACCCCGGTGCTCGACACCGTGGCGTTCGTGGTGCAGACCGACCGGTCGATCTACGACAACGGCGGCACCGCGTACGTCAACATCGGCATCTCCGCCGCCGCCCACGGCTCGCACGTCGCGGGCATCACCGCGGCGAACAAGATGTTCGGCGGCAAGATGCAGGGCGCGGCCCCCGGCGCGAAGCTGATGGCCGTCAAGGTCTGCCTGTCGACCCCGTCGTGCACCAGCAGCGGCCTGCTCGACGGCCTGCTGTACGCGGCGCGCAACGGCGCCGACGTCGTCAACATCTCCATCGGCGGCCTGCCGGCGCTCAACGACGGCAACAACGCCCGCGCGGAGCTCTACAACCGCATCATCAACGAGTACAACGTCCAGGTGTTCATCTCCGCCGGCAACAGCGGCGCGGGCGCGAACACCGTCGGCGACCCGTCGGTGGCCACCGACTCGATCAGCGTCGGCTCCTACATCACCAAGGAGACCTGGCTGTCGAACTACGGCTCGGTCACCGCGCAGCGCGAGGGCCTGCACGGCTTCTCCTCCCGCGGCCCGCGCGAGGACGGCGGCTTCAAGCCGAACATCGTCGCGCCCGGCTCGGCGATCTCGACCACCCCGCAGTGGCAGAACCCCAACCCGGTGCCCGGCACCTACCCGCTGCCGGCCGGCTACGCCATGCTGAACGGCACCTCGATGGCCGCGCCGCAGGCCGCCGGCGCCGCCGCGCTGCTGATCTCCGCCTACAAGGCCGAGCACGACGGGCAGCGCCCGCCGGTCTCCGAGCTGCGCAACGCCATCCAGTCCGGCGCCAAGTGGGTGTCCACGCTCCAGGCTTACGAGCAGGGCGCGGGCCTGTTCGACACCAAGAAGGCGTGGACGCAGCTCAACGCGCACCCGAACACCCAGGCCGTCGCCACCTCGGTGACCGTCAACACCGCGCTGTCGGGCCTGCTGGCCACCCCCAACACGGGTGTCGGCATCCACGACCGCGAGGGCGTGCAGGTGGGCAAGGAGTACACCCGCACCTACACCCTGACCCGCACCACGGGCCCGGACCGCAGCCAGCAGTTCCTGGTCAAGTGGCAGGGCAACGACGGCACGTTCTCGTCGAAGTCCCTGATCAGCCTGCCGCTCAACGCGCCGGTGAAGTTCGACGTCAAGGTCAAGCCGAAGACGGCGGGCGCCCACTCGGCCGTGCTGAAGCTCGACAACCCCGGCACCCGCGGCATCGACGTGTTCACCCTGAACACCGTGTTCGCGGCGGACGAGTTCACCGCGGCGGGCCGGTACGCGGTCGCCAAGACCGGCTCGATCGCCCGCAACCAGTCGAAGTCGTTCTTCGTGCGGGTGCCGGCCGGCGCCAGCGCGCTGAAGGTCGACATGGCGGCCGGCGGCACCGAGGCGGGCAAGGGCCAGGTCCGGTTCCTGCGCTTCGACCCGTACGGCGTGCCGTTCGACACCACCTCGTCCACCAACTGCTACAACCCCGACGCGGGCGCGGGCTGCGCCGGTGGCACGCCCACCAGCCGGACCGTCAACAACCCGACGCCGGGCGTGTGGGAGGTCGTGGTCGAGGCGCGGCGCACCTCGGACGCCGCCTCGGCGCCGTACTCGGTGACCGCGTCGGTGCTGGGCACCACGGTCAGCCCGAACCCGGACACCATCGAGTCGGTGACCGCGGGCACGCCGGTCGAGCGCTCGTACACCGTGACCAACGCGCTGGCCGGGTTCAACGGCAAGGCCGTCGGCGGGGCGCTGGCCAGCGCCCGCATCTCGCGGCCGACCATCGCGAACCTGGAGTCGCAGTCCTACGACCTGACCGTGCTGCCGGGCGCGACGCAGCTGCGGGCCACCATCGGCCGCACCAGCGACGTGGCCGCCGACCTCGACCTGTTCGTCTACAACTGCACCAGCGGCACCTGCGTGCCGGCGGGGCAGCAGGCGGACGGCGACTCCGAGGAGTCGGTGACGCTCGCCAACCCCGCGCCGGGCGCGTGGCGGGTCGTGGTGGACGGCTTCGAGGTGCCCGCGGGCACCACGGAGTACGACTACCTCGACCTGTTCGCCGCCCCGGGCCTCGGCTCGCTCCAGGTGACCGACGCGGACGCCGACCGGGTGGCCGGCTCCTCGTGGACGGTGCCCGCCGTGATCACGGCCCTGAGCCCGGCCGGCGCCGGCCGGGTGCTGCGCGGTGAGCTGACCGTGCAGACCTCGGAGGGCGCGGTCGTCGGCCGCGGCACGGTGCTCGTGCGGAACGTGGTCTGACGCTCTTCCGACCGCAGGGCCGTCCCCGGTTCGCCGGGGGCGGCCCTGCTCTTGTCGGTCGAGGGCGCGGGTTTCCGGTCAGGGTCCGCGTTTCTCGGTCGAGGAGCGGGGTTCTCCGGTCAGGGTGCCGGGTCGCCGTTGGACAGCGGCTCGTCCACGTCCACCTGCCGCACGCCCTCGACCCCGGGCACCCGCGCCACCTCGTCCACCGGCACGGTCGCCCGCACGTACCCGACCGAGGCGTCCGAGGACTCGACCGTCGCGCCCAGGCCCCGCAGCCCCGCCACGGCCCGCTCGACCTGGCCGGGTTCGGTGGAGACCGTCACCGCGACCGCCCGCGCGCCCTCCGCCCTCGCCCTGGCCAGCGCGTCCTGGGCCTGCGGACCGAGCTTCACCGGCGCCTCCCGGGCGGTGGGGTTGACAGGGGTGGGGTTGACAGGGGTGGGGCTGACGGGGGTGGGGATCGCGGGGGCCGACGACGGCGTCACGTCCCCCGCGGACGTGCCGGGGTCGGCGGGCCGCTGCCCGCACCCCGCCAGGGCCAGGGCCAACGCCGCCGCCAGGGCCGCCGCCACCGGTTTCCTCATGCAAGACCTCCCGAACCTCGCCCCACCACCAGGACGGGACGCGGGGTCAGCCCGGTTGCACCGGCTGGTCGGGTCCGCGGAACGCCTGCACGCGCTCCTGCCCGTCCGGGCTGTCGCCGAACACCCGGTTGTCCGAGGCGCCGTTCGACGTCGGCTCGGCCACCCGGCCGCCGGCGCGGGGCAGGTCGCGCACCCGCACCTGCGGCAGCGCGCCGGGGTGGGTGGACCGCAGCCACGACACCAGGTGCTCCCGCACCACGCACCGCAGGTCCCACAGCCGCCCGGCGTCGGAGGCGCTCACCAGCGCCCGCACCCGGACGAACGACCCCACCGCGTCGGTGACCTGGAGCACGCTCACCCGGCCGTCCCACAGGTCGCAGCCCTCCAGCGCGTGCCGCAGCTCCTGCCGCAGGTCCTCCACCGGCACGGTCCAGTCCAGGTCCAGCTCGACCGTGCCGAGCAGCGCCGACTGGGTGCGCGTCCAGTTCTCGAACGGCGTCCTCATCAGGTACGACGTGGGCAGGATGAGCCTCCGGTCGTCCCACAGGTGCACCACCACGTAGGTCAGCGTGATGTCCTCGACCCGGCCCCACTGCTTGTCCACGACCACCACGTCGTCGAGCCGCACCGCGTCGCTGAACGCGATCTGCACGCCCGCGAACACGTTGCCCAGCAGCGACTGCGCCGCCAGCGCCGCGATGGCGCCGATCACCGCGGTCGAGGCCAGTATCGAGGTGCCCGCGGTGCGCGCGCCCGGGAACGTCATCAGCACCGCGGCCACCGCGAGCAGGCCCACCACGACCACCGTGACCCGCCGGATCAGCGTGACCTGCGTGTGCACCCGCCGCGCGTGCCGGTTGTCGGACACGTCGACCCGGATGCGCGCCAGGGTCGCGTCCTCGACCACCACCAGCAGCGCCGCGAGCAGCCAGGCGCCCGCGAGGATGAGCGCTATGCCGGTCACGTGGATCGCGACCGGTCGCCAGTCGCCGTGGGCCACCACCCCCAGCGAGAACTGCACGGCCGACAGCACGGCCACGGCCAGCGCGGGCCGGTGGGCGTGCTCGGCGAGTTCGGCGAACAGCTTGGACCGCCGCCCCAACCGGCCGACCACCCGGTGGACGAGCGCGACGACCACCAGTGCGACCAGCAGGGAGCCGGCGAACGTGATGACGGCTGCGAGCACGAAGGGGAACCTCCTCGACTTCGGGTACTCCACTGGGCCGTACCCACGGGGGGAGCCGTTCAGCCGCCGGGGAGGAAGTGTGCGACTTTCCCCACGAAGGCGACCAACCGGTCGGGCGTGAACCGCCCGGGGTCGGTGACGGCCAGCCGGCCGGCCATCTCGGCCAGCGCGAGCATGGCGTGACCGAGCAGCTCGGCGTCCAGGCCCGGATCGCCCGTGGCCCGCACGCCGAGGTCGGCCAGCTCGTTGACCTGCGCCAACACCCGTCTGCGCACCAGCTCGACCTGCCGGCGGAACTCCGGCGGGGTGCCCTCGGGCGGCACCAGGACCAGCCGCCAGCGGTCCGGGGCGGCCACCACCGCGTTGACGAACGCCCGCACGGCGCCGGTGTAGACGTCCTCGGGGGAGCGGGCGGCGGGGTCGGCCCCCCGGAGGGCGTCCAGGACCTGCGCGGTGGCGCGCTCGGCCTCGCGCCGGAGCAGGGCGTCGAGCACCTCGGCGCGGTTCGCGTACAGCTCGTAGACCACGGGCTTGGTGACGCCCGCCCGCCGGGCCACGGCCTCCATGGTGAGCGCGTCGAACCCGCCCCCGGCGATGAGCGCGAGCGCGCCGTCCAGGAGCTGCTCGCGCCGCTGCCCGGGGGGCAGGCGCGGGGCGTACTTCCGGCGCGTTGTGCTCACCGGGCCATATTGCTACGGTGTCGTAGCTTTTCAAAAGCTACGTTGCCGTAGTAATTCATCAGTAGTAATTCATCAGGGGGGCGGTCCGGCCTTGTACGTGGAGTCCGACGGTGTGCGGCTGGCGGTGTTCGAGCGGGGCGACCGCTCCGCCCCGACCGTGCTGCTGGTGCACGGCTACCCCGACACGCACCGCGTGTGGGACGGCGTGGCCGAGGCGCTGGCCGGGGAGTTCCACGTGGTCAGCTACGACGTGCGCGGCGCGGGCCGGTCCGGCGCGCCGCGCGGGCTGGCCGCCTACCGCCTGCCCGTGCTCGGCCGGGACCTGGTCGCGGTGGCGCGGGCGGTCAGCCCCGACGCGCCCGTGCACGTCGTCGGGCACGACTGGGGCTCCATCCAGGCGTGGGAGGCGGTGACCACCCCCGGCGCGCCGATCGCCTCCTACACCTCCATCTCCGGGCCCTGCCTGGACCACGTGGGCCACCGGATGCGCGGCGGCGCGAACCCCGAGCAGCTGCGCCGCTCCTGGTACATCGCGGCGTTCCACCTGCCGTTCGTCGCGCCCCTGGTCTGGCGCTACCTCGTGGGCCCGAGGTGGGGCGCGGTCCTGCGCCGCGCCGAGGGCGTGTCGGCCCCCGTGTCGCCGACGGTCGTCGAGGACGGCGTGCGCGGCATGGCCCTGTACCGGGCCAACTTCATCCCCCGGCTGCGCGCGCCGCGCGTGCGGCGGACCGACGTGCCGGTGCAGCTCGTGCACCCGCGCCACGACCGGTACGTGACCGAGTCGCTGACCCGGGGCGTCGAGCGCTGGGTGCCCAACCTCAAGCGGCGCGTCGTCGACGCCGGGCACTGGGCGCCGGTCACCCACGCCGACACCGTCGCCCGGCTGGTCGCCGAGCACGTCACGGACTCGCGCACGGCCTGAGCGGCACCTCGCGCAACGCCTCCCGCGCCCGGAGGCGACCCAGGTTCCAGCTCCGCCACCCGTCCTCGTCGACGTGGCGGAGCCACAGGGCGCACCCGCGCAGGTCGTCCGGGAGGGCCGTCAGCGCGGGCACGGCGTCGTCGGACAGGCGGCCCAGGTAGGTCACGTCGACCTCGCCGGTCGCGCGCCAGCGGTCGACGTTGCGCTCCGCGATGAACCGGTCGGGGTTCAGCGCGGCGAGCCCGAGCAGGGTGGCGAACCCCGCGCCCAGCACCGCCCGCGGCAGCCACCGGCCGTCCAGCCGCACGCCCGCCGCCAGCACCAGCAGGTAGACCACGCCCAGCCACAGCTCGCAGGCCGAGACCAGGACGCGCAGCACGGTGAAGCCGTAAGCCTGCTGGTAGACCCACATCCGGGTCAGCGCGGAGGCGACGATCACCAGGGTGAGCGCGCTCAGCGCGCCCAGCAGCAGGCGCAGCACCCGGCGGTCGCCCGGCTCGTCCCGTGCGGCCCGGCCGGCGGCGACCGCGATCACCCCGAGGGTCAGCGCGGTGACCACGAGCAGCTGCCAGAAGCCGGAGCGGGCGTGCCCGGCGTAGGTCAGGCCCGAGGTGGTCAGCACGTGGTCGTCGCCGCCGAACAGGGTGCCGACCTGGACCGCCACGAAGGCGGCGAACAGCAGCACCAGCGCGCCGACCGGCAGCGCCCAGTCCCGGCGCGCCACCGGTCGGACGGGACCGCCGGGCGCGTCGTCGGGCGTCAGCGGCAGGGCGATCAGGCAGCACGCGCCGACCGCGCCCAGGCCGACCGCGAGGAACACCGCGACCGGCTGGAGCGAGGCGCCGGCGTCGGGCAGGACCGAGGTGAGCAGGTTCGCGAAGGTCCGGTCCGCGCTCGCCAGCAGCGGGGTGAAGACCAGCAGGAGCGCGGCGGTCACCAGGGCGGGACGCAGGAGCGGCGGGGCGCCACCCGCGCGGAGGCCGCGCGCCAGCCACGGCCCGGCCCGCAGCGCGGCGGCGGGGACGGCGATCGAGCCGACGAACAGGTCGAAGGTCGACCGGCCGCCGGCGACGGCGAGGGAACCGGCGGCGCAGCCGGCGATCGCGCAGAGGGTGAACAACCAGGGGGAGGCGGTGAGCGCGCCGACCGCGAACAGGGCGGTGGAGAGCGCGGCCCAGCCCGGTCTGACGTGGCGGAGCAGGGCGAAGACGAGGACGGCGGTGAGGGACCAGCCGAGGCCGGGTCGGTCGAGCGGGAGGAGGACGGCGGCGCCGGCGCCGGCGGCGGTGCCGATCAGGAGGACGCGGGTGGGGGACATTTCGGGGGCTCCCGGGCAGGCGTCATCGGCCCCCGGCGGCTCCGGGTGAGCCGGAGATGTCGGTGGTCGGTGGTTGAATGGAATTCGGGGGTCCCCTGGGCGAGGACCCTTGCGGAGCGGCGGGGTTGTTCGGCGGCCGGTGGTCGTCAGCTCGCCGCGACCGGCGGGGGCACCGCAGCCTGTCGTGCCGCCGTGGCCTGCCGTGCCGCCGTGGCCGGCAGCGTCGTCTTGACCGGCAGGGTCGTCTTGGCCGGCAGCGTCGCCCGGATCCGGCACCCCGGCCCGTCCACCACCGCGATCGTCCCGCCGTGCAGGTCGACCGCCCAGCGGGCGATGTTCAGGCCCAGCCCGGTCCCGCCCCCGACCGCCCGCTCGCCCCTGGTGAACCGCTCGAACACCCGCTCCCGGTCCGGCGGCGCGATCCCGGGCCCGTCGTCGGCGACCTCCAGCACCAGCTCCTCGCCCACCACCGCGGTGACCCGCACCTCGCCCCCGGCCGGCCCGTGGCGGGCCGCGTTGTCCAGCAGGTTCGCCACCACCTGCGCCAGCCGCCCCTCGTCCGCGTGCACCACCGCGCCGGGCGGCGAGACGTCCACGGTGAACCGCACCCCCCGGGCGGCCACCGACGCCTCCGCCACCACGTCCGCCAGCAGCGGTTCCAGGGCGAACTCCGCCCGGTCCAGCGGGTGCGCGCCCGCGTCGAGCCGGGACAGGTCCAGCAGCTCCGCCACCAGCCGCCCGAGGCGCTCGGTCTGGGCCAGCGCCGTGCTCAGGGTCGCGGCGTCCGCCGGCGCGACCCCGTCCACGACGTTCTCCAGCACGTTCTGCAACGCGGTGATCGGCGTGCGCAGCTCGTGCGACACGTTCGCGATCAGCTCGCGCCGCTGCCGGTCGGCCGCGCCGAGGTCCGCCGACATCTGGTTGAACGCCGAGGCCAGCTCCCCGACCTCGTCCCGCGCCGTCGCCCGCACCCGCCTGCTGTAGTCGCCGGCCCGCATCGCCCGCACCGCCGCCGTCATCTCGCGCAGCGGCCTGGTCATCCCGTGCGCGAGGACCTGCGAGGTCAGCACCACGATCGCCATCGTCCCGATCGTGGTGCCCGGCGGCAGCCAGCCGATCCGGTGCCAGAAGAACGCGAACCCGGCCGCGAACGCCGCCACCAGCAGGATGCCGATCTTGAGCTTGATCGACCGCACCGGGTCCAGCGGCCGGGGCAGCAGCTCCGCGACCGCCGACACCGCCGCCGCCAACGCCGACCCGGCCGACCTCGCCGACCGACCCGACCCCGCCGACCCCGCCGTCACGACGACACCGCCTTCGGCACCTCCAGCGCGTACCCGACACCGTGCACGGTGCGGATCAGGTCCGCCCCCAGCTTGCGCCGCAACGCCTTCACGTGGCTGTCCACGGTCCGCGTCCCCGTCCCCTCCTGCCAGCCCCACACCTCGCTGAGCAGCCGTTCCCGCGACTGCACCGCCCGTGGCCGCTCGGCCAGGTGCACCAGCAGCTCGAACTCGGTCGGCGTCAGGTGCGCCTCCTCGCCGGCGCGCAGCACCCGCCGCTCGGCCAGGTCGATCTCCAGGTCGGCCAGCGCGATCCGGGCCGCCGGCGCCGCCGCCGCCCGCTCCACCCGCCGCAGCAGCGCGTGCACCCGCGCGGCCAGCTCGCGCATGGAGAAAGGCTTCGTCAGGTAGTCGTCCGCGCCCACGGCCAGCCCCACCAGCAGGTCCGTCTCGTCACCGCGCGCGGTCAGCATCAGCACCGGCACCGGTCGCCGGGCCTGGACGCGCCGGCACACCTCCAGCCCGTCGAACCCGGGCAGCATCACGTCCAGCACCACCAGGTCCGCGTCCCGCGCCCGGTCGACGGCCGTCGGCCCGTCGTGCGCGAGCGAGACCTCGAACCCCTCCGCCCGCAGCCGCGCGGCCACGGACCTGGCGATCGTCAGGTCGTCCTCGACCACCAGCACCCGGCGTGTCGTCACGCGTCCGACTGTAGGTGCCCCCCCGTGGAGGCGGGCGGCGGGAGTTGTGAACGTCCTGTGGAGGGAGCCGCGGCGGACCTGACGCGCCGGGGTGTCGGTGCGGCGGCCTAGGGTGGCGGGGTGGGAGATGCCGTGCTGGAAGCGGTGCTGGAGAGGATCACGTTCGCCAACGAGGAGACCGGTTACACGGTCGCCCGCGTCGACACCGGGCGCGGCGCGGACCTGGTGACCGTGGTCGGCTCGCTGCTGGGCGCGCAACCGGGCGAGTCGATCCGGATGCGCGGCCGGTGGGGCTCGCACCCCCAGTACGGCAAGCAGTTCGTCGTGGAGGACTACACGACCGTGCTGCCCGCCACCATCCAGGGCATCCGCCGCTACCTCGGGTCCGGCCTGATCAAGGGCATCGGACCGGTCCTGGCCGACCGGATCGTCACCCACTTCGGCGTGGGCGCGCTGGACGTCATCGAGCACGAGCCGCAGCGGTTGGTCGAGGTGCCCAAGCTCGGCCCGAAGCGCACGAGGATGATCGCGGCGGCGTGGGAGGAGCAGAAGGCCATCAAGGAGGTCATGGTCTTCCTCCAGGGCGTCGGCGTGTCCACCTCGCTGGCCGTGCGCATCTACAAGCAGTACGCCGACAAGGCCATCGACGTCGTGCGCGAGGAGCCCTACCGGCTCGCCAACGACGTGTGGGGCATCGGGTTCCGCACCGCCGACGTGATCGCCAAGGCCGTCGGCATCCCGCACGACAGCCCGCAGCGGGTCAAGGCGGGCCTCCAGTTCACGCTGGGCGAGGCCACCAACGACGGCAACTGCTACCTGCCCGAGAACGGGCTGATCGCCGCCGCGATCAAGATCCTCCAGGTGGACACCGGTTTGGTCATCGACTGCCTGGCCGAGCTGGTCGCGGAGGAGGGCGTGGTCCGCGAGGTCATGCCCGACGGGGAGCCGGCGATCTACCTGCTGGCGTTCCACCGCGCCGAGATCTCCTTGGCCAACCAGCTGCTCAGGCTGCTGAAGACCGACGAGGAGCGGATGCCCGCGTTCGGGCGCGTCGACTGGGGCAGGGCGTTCGCGTGGCTGGGCGCGGAGCTGGAGGACAAGCAGCGCGCCGCCGTGCGGCTCGCCCTGACCCGCAAGGTCGCCGTGCTCACCGGCGGACCGGGGTGCGGCAAGAGCTTCACGGTCCGCTCGATCGTGAGGCTGGCGCTGGCCAAGGGCGCGCGCGTGGTGCTCGCCGCGCCCACCGGCCGCGCGGCCAAGCGGCTCACCGAGCTGACCGGCCACGAGGCCCGCACCGTGCACCGGCTGCTGGAGCTCAAGCCCGGCGGCGACGCGGCCTACGACCGGGACCGGCCGCTCGACGCCGACCTGGTCGTGGTCGACGAGGCGTCCATGCTCGACCTGCTGCTGGCCAACAAGCTCGTCAAGGCCGTCGCGCCGGGCGCGCACCTGCTGCTCGTCGGCGACGTGGACCAGCTGCCGTCGGTCGGCGCGGGCGAGGTGCTGCGCGACGTGCTGGCCGACGGCGGGCCCGTGCCGAACGTGCGGCTGACGCACATCTTCCGGCAGGCGCAGCAGTCCGGCGTGGTCACCAACGCGCACCGCATCAACAACGGCGACTACCCGCTGGTGCAGGGCCTGCCGGACTTCTTCCTCTTCCCCGTGGAGGAGGCCGAGGACGCGGCCGCGCTGACGGTCGACGTGGTGGCCAACCGCATCCCGCGCCGGTTCGGCCTGAAGCCGCGCACCGACGTGCAGGTCCTCGCCCCCATGCACCGGGGTCCGGCGGGCGCGGGCGGGCTCAACGCGTTGTTGCAGGAGGCCCTGACGCCCTCGAAGCCGGACCTGCCCGAGCGCCGCTTCGGCGGCCGGGTGTTCCGGGTCGGGGACAAGGTGACCCAGATGCGCAACAACTACGACAAGAACGTCTTCAACGGCACCGTCGGCGTGGTCACGGCGATTGACGTCGTGGAGCAGAGGCTGACCGTTCGGACCGACGAGGAAGAGGACGTGGACTACGAGTTCGGGGAACTGGACGAGTTGACCCACGCCTACGCCATGACGATTCACCGCTCACAGGGCAGTGAATACCCATGTGTGGTCATCCCAATCACGAATTCGGCGTGGATGATGCTCCAGCGCAACCTGCTGTACACGGCGGTCACCCGGGCCAAGAAGCTCGTGGTGCTGGTCGGCTCGCGCAAGGCCATCGGGCAGGCGGTCCGCACGGTGGGCGCGGGGCGGCGGCACACGGCGCTGGACCACCGCCTCGCCCGGGAGCTGTGACCCCCGGGACCACCACGTCCCCTCCGGGCTCCCCGGGGCCGGGGTGGTCGAGGAGCTTCCCGCGGGGGACGTCGCCCGGCGGTACGCGTGGACCCGCGGCCGGTGGCACCGCACGGGTGTCCCCCGCGCGGTGCCACCGGCCCGGTCGCTAGGCCACCGGGAACGCGACGTCGCAGACCTCGTCGTCCGGGCCCGAGGTCGCCCAGTCGGCGAAGTAGACCTCGCGCGGCGCGTCGGTGATCGAGCGGCCGTTCTCCTCGGTCCACCGGGCGACCGCGTCGAAGGCCGACAGGATCTGCGGGTACACGACCTGCGCCTTGCGCAGCCGCACGTACACCTCGGTGTGGGCCGGTTCGACGCGGGAGGCGAACTCCGCCGGCGGGCTCGCCGCGTCGATCGGGTAGCACAGCTCGGCCGGGCCGTTGCTGTCCTCGTTGACCTCGCCGTGGTACTTCACGTAGTGCGGGGCCGCCGCGCCGCCGTGCGGTTCGGCCGCCTTCGCCAGGCGCTCCCGGGCGGTGAGGATCCAGTCCTCCAGCTCCGGTTGCAGCAGGTGACGCTGCTCGGTGAGCACCACCCGTTCAGGCACTTCCCGTTGCTCGACCCGGTACATGTCCATCAATCCCTCTCCGCCGGACAACACGACGCGGAGGTGCGCGGCCAGACCGCGCTGGACGGTGATCCGCTCCTCGACCCGGGTCCAGTACCCGGCCAGCAGGTCGGCCCGCTCGGTCCCGGGGGCGGCGACGATCCGGGCCACCTCGACCAGCGGCATGTCCAACCGGCGCAGCAGGGCCACCAACCGGGCCCCGGTCAGCTGGTCCTCGCGGTAGCGGCGGTAGCCGTTCGCCCCGTCCACCCACGCCGGTCGCAGCAGGCCCTGGCGCTCGTACAACCGCAGCGCCTTGACCGAGAGCCTCGACCGGCGCGCGAACTCACCCGTGCCCAGCAGCCGTTCCACCCGCGCATCCTCCACGGCGACGACCCTGCGGGCTGCCCCTGGGGCCGGGTCAAGCGGCGGGCGGGGTCCCCGACCCCGGGATCGGGGTCACCGGCTCGAAGTCCCCGAGTTCACGATCGGGATGACCGGTTCACCGCCGGGGCCACCGGCTCACTGGCGGTAGTTCTCCACCGTGCCGGGCGGCCGGGCCTCGGCGCCGTCCGGGTCCAACCCCGCGTCGCGGCGCGCGCGGCGCTGCCGCAGCAGGTCCCACGTCTGGTCCAGGGCGACCTCCACGTCCCGCAACCGGCGGGAGTCGGCCTCCGACATGCCCTCGCCGGTGTGCGAGTTCTCCAGCCGGTGCTCCTCCTCCACCAGCGCGGTGATGCGCGTGACCAGTTCCTCGTCCCTCACGGCTCCTCCTCCACCGGGTCCCCGTCCGGACCCGTCCGGACCCGTCCGGACCCCCATCCGGACCCCGGTGTGGACCCTGTCCGGACCAAGATCCGGGTACCTCCGGCCGCACTCCCGAAACCACCGGCCACGACCTGCGGCCATGACGGAGAGCAATGGCCGGTTGGTGGGTGGGCAAGACACCCCCGCGTGCCCCATCCTCCGAATCACCCTGCCTAGGAGGAACGCGTGAAGTCCAGGAGACGCTCACTGCTGACGTTGGCCATGGCCGGTGTGGCGGCGGCCGCCGTGGTCACCGCCAGTCCCACCACCGCGGGCCCCGCGCCCGAGGTCGCGGCGGCGCCGGCCGGCCCCACCTACGTGTACAAGGTCCGCGCCCCGCTGGGCGCCGCCGCCCAGGACCTGCTCGGGCGCGGGTTCGACGTGCTGGAGGACCGCGACGGCGAGCACCTGTTCGTGCTCGGCGACGCCACCACCGGCGCCGGCCTGCGGAAAGCCGGGTTCAGCGCGGTGATCGACGAGGTGCTGCCCGCCCCCGAGTGGCAGCCGCCGGCCGCGCGGGCGCAGGTCGACGCCGCGAACATCGACGAGACCTACTACGGCGGCTACCGGACGATCAACGCCCACTGGTCGCACCTGGACCTGGTCGCCCAGCAGCACCCGGACCTGGCGACCGTCGTGGACTACGGCGACTCGTGGCGCAAGACCCAGGGCGCGGGCGGCTACGACCTGCGGGCCGTCTGCATCACCAAGAAGAACGCGGGGGACTGCGCGCTCGACCCGAACTCCCCGAAGCCCCGGTTCTTCGTCATGGGCCAGCTGCACGCCCGCGAGCTGACCACCGGTGACGTCGCCTGGCGGTGGATCGACCACCTCGTCCAGGGCTACGGCGCCAACGCCGAGGTCACCGCGCTGCTCGACAGCACCGAGGTGTGGGTGGTGCCCATCGCCAACCCCGACGGCGTGAACATCGTCCAGCAGGGCGGCAACTCGCCGCGCTACCAGCGCAAGAACGCGAACACCACGAACGGGTCGAACTGCTCGGGCACCTCGTCCTCGCAGATCGGCATCGACCTCAACCGCAACACCGACTCGCACTGGGGCGAGTCCGGCACGTCGTCCAACCCGTGCGACCAGACCTACAAGGGGCCGTCGGCCAACTCCGAGGTCGAGACGCGGGCGCTCCAGGGCCTGTGGCGTTCCCTCTACCGCGACCGGCGCGGCACGGGCACGGGCGACGCCGCGCCCGCCGACACCACCGGCGTGGTCATCTCCATGCACAGCTACTCGAACCTGGTGCTGTTCCCGTGGGGCTGGAGCGCCACCCAGAAGACCGGCAACGACACCGCGCTGCGCGGCATGGCGCGGGACATGGCGTCGCTGGCCGGCGGTTGGCAGTACGGGCAGCCCGGCGAGGTGCTGTACAACGCGGCCGGCGCGACCGACGACTGGGTGTACGACGACCTGGGCGTGGCCTCGTTCGTGTGGGAGATCGGGCCGTCCTCGGGGACGTGCTCCGGGTTCCTGCCCGCCTACTCGTGCCAGAGCTCGACGTTCTGGCCGAAGACGCTGCCGATGCTGATGTACGCGGCGAAGAAGGCCGTCAGCCCCTACGGCGGCGGGGGCAACCCGCCCACCGGCTGCGCGCGGCAGACCAACGACGCGGACGTGGCGATCCCGGACAACGGCGCGGCCGTGACCAGCACCATCGGCATCTCCGCGTGCGAGGGCAGCGCGTCGGCGACCACGCAGGTCGAGGTGCACGTCAAGCACAGCTACCGGGGTGACGTGGTGATCGACCTGCTCGCGCCGGACGGCTCGGCGTACCGGCTGAAGTCGTCGAACAACGACTCGGGCGACAACATCGACACGACCTACACGGTGAACGTGTCGGCCGAGGCGCGCAACGGCGCGTGGCGGCTGCGCGTGCAGGACGTGTACTCGGCGGACACCGGCTACCTCGACTCGTGGAGCCTGACGCTGTGACCCGCGCGGGCCCGTGCGCTCCCGGGCGCACGGGCCCGTCCCGTGGGTAGCGTGCGCGTATGACCACGGTTCTGGTGACGGGCGCGGCGGGCTTCATCGGGTCTCACTTCACGCGGCACTGGGTGGCCGGGCACCCGGAGGACCGGGTGGTGGCGCTGGACGCCCTGACCTACGCGGGCACGACGAGCAACCTCGCCGACGTGCGGGACCGGGTCGAGTTCGTGCACGCGGACATCGCCGACCACGACCTGACCGGCGTGGACGTGGTGGTGAACTTCGCCGCCGAGTCGCACAACAGCCTGGCCGTGCTGGACCCGGCGCGGTTCTTCCGGACCAACGTGCTGGGCACGCAGGCGCTGCTGGAGGCGGCGCGGCGGGCGGGCGTGCGGCGGTTCCACCACATCTCGACGTGCGAGGTGTACGGGGACCTGGCGCTGGACGCGGACCAGGCGTTCACCGAGGAGTCGCCCTACCGGCCGCGCACGCCGTACAACGCGAGCAAGGCCGGGGCGGACCACGCGGTGCGGGCGTACCACGAGACCTTCGGGCTGCCGGTGACGATCACCAACTGCGCGAACAACTACGGGCCGAACCAGTTCCCGGAGAAGGTGCTGCCGCTGTTCACCACGCGGGCGCTGGACGGCGGCGAGCTGCCCGTGTACGCGTCCAAGGACAACCGGCGGGAGTGGGTCCACGTGCTGGACCACTGCCGGGCGATCGAGGCCGTGCTGCTGGACGGGCGGGTCGGCGAGACCTACCACGTGGGCACGGGCGAGGAGGCCAGCGTGGAGGAGATCGCGGATCTCGTGCTGGCCGAGCTGGGCCTGCCCGCGTCGCGCAAGACGACCGTCCCGGACCGCCCCGGCCACGACCGCCGCTACCTGCTGGACTCGACCCGGATCCGGCGCGAGCTGGGCTGGGAGCCCCGGGTCGGGTTCGCCGAGGGCGTCCGCGACACCATCCGCTGGTACGCCGACAACCGGGCCTGGTGGGAGCCCCTGCGCGACCGCAGCCCGGTGACCGAAACCGCCTGGACGGGCTGACACGACCGCAGAACTCAAGGGTCGCGAACGCTGAACTCGGGTGTCGCGAACGTACGACACGGTGGTCCCGAACGTACGACTCGCGCACGTGTCGAACCCTCACACCCGGCGTGTCGAACCCCCAGCCCGCGCGAGTCGTACGTTCAGGTCACGCGAGTCGTACGTTCGGGGTGGGTGAGTCGTACGTTCGGGGTGGGTGAGTCGTACGTTCGGGAACTCTGAGTTCTGCGTTCGGGGTCCCCTGTTCGGGGCGGGCGGCTGCCGTTCGCCGGACACGGATCTGGGGTGAAGTTGCTCTTCTCGGACCGTACTCGGGGAACCGCTCGATCATCCGCTTGACGTGACCGGACAACGCTGTCCGGGCGCCCGGGCACCTGCGCCCGGCAGCGCTAGCGGAAAGAGATCACATGCGTTCCTCCCCCCGGAGCGGCGTGCTGTTGGCGGTCGCCGCGTTGGCCGTCTCCACCGTCCAGTTCACCTCACCCGCGGTGGCGGCCCCCGCCCCCGCCTCCTCCCCGTGCGGCCCCCTCGACGTCGCGTTCGTCCTCGACGACACCGGCAGCATGGGCGGCGCCATCGCCAACCTGAAGACCGGCGTCAACTCGATCGTCAACGACGTGGTCGCCGCGTCCGGCGGCGACTACCAGCTGGGCCTGGTGACGTTCAAGGACAACGTCACCGTTCACCAGGACCTGGCGCCCGGCAACGCGGCGGCGGTGACGAACTACGTCACCAACACCCTCGCCCCCGGTGCCGGGAACAACGAGCCCGAGGCGTCCGACGAGGCCCTGAACACCGTCGTGAACAACCGGGCGGCGGCCGGTCGCCCGCAGAACGTCGACTTCGACGGCACGTGGCGGTCCAACGCGATGAAGTTCGTCGTGCTGGTGACCGACGCCCGCCCCGGCGGGTTCGACGACACGCACGCGGGCGCGGACGTCACCAACGCCGCCCAGTGGGCCAACGACGCCCTGGCTCGCGGCATCAAGATCAGCTCGGTGTACGTGCCCACGTCGTCGTCGTTCACCCCGGTGATCACGCCGATCATGCAGAACTACGCCACGACGACCGGCGGGATCTTCCTCCAGGCGTCGTCGACCGGCGCGGGCACGGCGGACTCGATCCGCAAGTTCCTGTCCGACTGCCGGCAGACCGACGTGTTCATCCGGGACCAGACCACCGACACCGGTGCCGAGCCCAACCCGGACGGCACGGTGTGGAACAGCCCGGACATCAAGGTCTGCCCGGGGATCGCGGACTGCGGCGCGGGCACCCAGCCCGTCGTCGGCGCGACGAACTACGTCCACGTGAAGCTGAACAAGGACCTGGCGGGGTCGGCCACCGGCACGCTCAAGGTCTACCGGACCCCGGCCGGCGGCGGCACGACCTGGGACAACGCCACCAACGGCGACTGGGTGGCGATCGGCCAGCAGTCGCTGACCGTGCCGCCGGGCGGGACCGTGGCGAAGATCCCGTGGCCGAACATCCCCGGCCCGGGTCACTTCTGCCTGCTGGCGCGCTGGGTGTCGGCGACGGACCCGATGACCTTCGCGGAGGGCCCGAACACCGCGCTGAACACCAAGAACAACAACAACATCGCGTGGAAGAACTTCCAGACCGTGCGCGGGCGCGTGCTGGAGCCGGTGCGCTCCTGGTTCACCCTGGGCAACGCGACCGGGCGGGACGAGGTCCGGACCGACCTGGTGCTGACCGGTGAGAAGCCGGTGGCGGGCGCCGTGGTGATCGACCTCGGTCGGGAGCTGTTCGAGCGCTGGCGCGCCGGCGGTGGCAAGGCGGAGGGCGTGCGGCAGGTCGGCGAGACCGCGCTCCAGCTCGACCCGAAGCGCGCGGCGCTGATCGGTGTGCCGCTGAGGGCGGGGGAGCGGTTCACGACGGAGCTGACCTTCACGCCGGAGGCGCCGGGTGACTACCTGGTGAACCTCGTCCAGTTCGTCGAGGGCGAGGACCACGGCGGGGTGGCCTACCGGGTCGTCACCGACCGCGGGTAGGGCGCGTGAACGTGGTCGCGGCCCTCCGCCTCCCGGGCCGCGACCACGTCCGTGCTGCCCGCCGTGGACGCGGAAGAGCCCCGCAGGGGGGACGCTGCGGGGCTCTTCCGGTCTTCCGGGTGCGGGAGGGTGAAGCCTGCGGGTTACTTCAGGCCGTTGGCGATGGCGGTGACGAGCTCACCGTTGCTGGTGTCGCCGTCGAGGGCCCAGAAGAACGCGCCACCCAGGCCCTGGTTCTTGGCCCAGGTCATCTTGCCGCCGATGGTGGCCGGGGTGTCGTAGCTCCACCACTGGTTGCCGCAGTGCGCGTACGCGGTGCCGGCGATGGTGCCGGTGGCCGGGCACCTGGTCTTGAGCACCTTGTAGTCCTCGATGCCCGCCTCGTAGGTGCCGGGCGCCGCGCCGGTCGCCGTGCCGCCCGGGGCGGCCTGGGTGACGCCGGTCCAGCCGCGGCCGTAGAAGCCGATGCCCAGCAGCAGCTTGGCCGAGGGCACGCCCTTGCCCTTGAGCTTCTGGATCGCGGCGTCGGAGTTGAAGCCCGCGGTCGGGATGCCGGACCACGAGGTCAGCGGGGAGTGCGGGGCCGTCGGGCCCTGCGCCGCCCAGGCGCCGAAGTAGTCGTAGGTCATGACGTTGTACCAGTCGAGGTACTGCGCCGCGCCGCCGTAGTCGGCCGCGTCGATCTTGCCGCCGTTGGAGCCGTCGGCGGTGATGGCCGCGGTCACCAGGTAGTTGGCGCCGAAGCGGGTGCGCAGCGCCTGGGACAGGGTCTTGAAGGAGCCGAAGCCGCTGGTGTCGCAGGTCAGACCACAGGCGTTCGGGTACTCCCAGTCGATGTCGATGCCGTCGAACACGTCGGCCCAGCGCGGGTCCTCGACCAGCTTGTAGCAGGACTCGGCGAACGCGGCCGGGTTCTGCGCGGCCTGGCCGAAGCCGCCGGACCAGGTCCAGCCGCCGAAGGAGAACAGCACCTTGATGTGCGGGTACATCTTCTTCAGCTTGCGCAGCTGGTTGAAGTTGCCGCGCAGGGCGCCGGTGTCCCAGCTGTCCGCGACGCCGTCGACGGAGTTCGCGGCGGTGTAGGCCATGTCGTAGTCGGCGTAGGCGTCACCGATGGTGCACTGCCCGTTCTGGACGTTGCCGAACGAGTAGTTGATGTGCGTCATCTTCGCGGCCGAGCCGGAGGTGTGGATGTTCTTCACGAAGTACTGGCGGCCGTAGACGCCCCACTGGGTGAAGTAGCCCAGGTTGATCTTGCCACTCCGAGGCGGGGTGCTCGTCGTGGTGGTCGGCCCCGTGGTGGTCGTGGTCGTCGTGGTGGTGGTGGTCGTCGTGGTCGTGGTGGTGGTCGGGTTCGTCCCGCCCGCCTCGCACGACGCGCCGTTCAGCTTGCAGTTGGTCGGGGCGGAGTAGGCGCCCGAGTAGCTCACGTTGAAGCCGAAGCTGACCGAGCCGCCCACGCCCACGCTGCCGTTCCAGGTCGGCTTGACGGTGACGCGCTGGCCGCTGGTGGTCTGCGTGCCGTCCCAGACGGAGCTGACGCGGTGGCCGGCGGGCAGGTCGAACTCCACGGTCCAGGTGCTCAGCGCGGTGGTGCCGCCGTTGCGGACGGTGAACTTGCCCTCGTAGCCGGTACCCCAGTCCGAGCCCTTGCTGAAGGTGGCCGAAACGCCGCCCGCGCCGCTCGCCGCGGGTGCGACGACCAACCCCACCACCAACGTGGCGACCGCCACGAACAACGCTGTGACATGCCATCGGATCTTGGACATCGTGCTCCTCGTCAGGAAAGGAGTGCAGGGTGATGTCACCATGTGGTTCAGACCACTTAAGGTCAAGGTCTAGACCATTCGTGTCACTCGAACGGAGTAGTGATATTACCCGCGGAATCGGTTCCGCGAAAGGTGATGACAGGCGGCGACCAGCCAACTACCAGGTAGCGGGCGGGCGACCACTAGGGGATCGGTCAGACTTCCGGACGACGCGGATCGCCACCACGGGGTGACGCCACGGGGCCGCCGGATCGGCAGGCTGGGGACCCTCAACGTCCAAGGGAGGACGCGTTGAAGGTCAAGAGGGGTATCGCCCTGGCCGCCGCGGTGGGGTTGGCGGTCATGGGTGCGGGCGGGACGGCGGTGGCCGCCCCGGGCGGCGACCGGATCGACCGCGAGGTGGTGCGGGGGGCGCTGGACGAGATGGCGGCGACCGGGGCGCAGGGGGTCCAGGTCCGGGTCGTCGACGGGCGGCGGGGGTTCACCGCGCGGGCGGGCACGGCCCGGGTCGGCTCGCCGCGCCCGGTGCCGACCGACGGCCGGTTCCGGGTCGGCAGCGTCACCAAGACGTTCGTCTCGACGGTGGTGCTGCAACTGGTCGGCGAGGGCCGGGTGGAGCTGGACGCGCCCGTGTCCCGCTACCTGCCGGGCCTGCTGCCGGACGGCGACCGGATCACCGTGCGGCACCTGCTCCAGCACACCAGCGGGCTCTACAACTACACGGACGCGCTGCCGCTGGACCCGGAGGACTTCGATCCCATCCGGTACAGGACGTGGACGCCGGCCGAGCTGGTCGCCCTGTCCACGGCACGGCCGCTCGACTTCCGGCCGGGCACCGGCTGGAACTACTCCAACACCAACTACGTCGTGGTCGGGCTGCTGGTCGAGAAGATCACCGGCAAGCCCTACGGGCACGCGGTCGAGCAGCGGGTCCTGCGCCCGCTCGGCCTGCGCGACACGTCCGTGCCGGGCACGCGGGTCGGCATCCCCGGCCCGCACGCCCACGGCTACGCGCGGGTGCGCGGCGAGGTCGTGGACATTACCGAGCTGAACCCGTCCGTCGCCTGGGCGGCCGGCGAGATGATCTCGACGACCGAGGACCTGGGCCGGTTCGTCGACGCGCTGTTGGACGGCCGCCTGCTGCGGCCCGCCCAGCAGCGGGAGATGCTGACCACCGTGCAGGGCTACGGCCTGGGCATCGAGGCCACCGAGCTGCCGTGCGGCGTGACCACGTGGGGCCACGGCGGCGGCATCCCCGGCTACAGCACCCTGGTGGCGAGCACCCCCGACACCGCGACGCGGCTGACCGCCTCGGTGACCTCGTCCCCGGACGGGGGTCCGGTCAACGGGGCGGAGGAGCTGCTGACCGAGGTGTTCTGCTGAGCTGAGCGGTTCGGTGCGAAGGGCTCCCCGGGGGTGGGGGAGCCCCTCGCACCCGACCGGCCCACTGGGGGGTTGGGCGCGGTCGGGAGGGCGGCGGCCGGGGCGGCCGGCCACCGCCGAAGATCACCGGGCGGCCAGGAACTCCTCCAGCCGACCCACCACGAACGCGTGGTCCTCGGCCTGCGGCAGGCCGGACACGCCGACCGTGCCGACCACGCCGACGCCGGCCACGGTCACCGGGAACACGCCGCCGTGCGCGGCGTAGCGGTCGGGGTCCAGGCGCGAGTCCTCCTCGAACGTCCGGCCCCTGGCCCGGAAGCCCTCGCCGACCCGGTAGGAGCTCTGCCCGTAGCGGTCGACCACGCGCGACTTGCGGTCGATCCACTCGTCGTTGTCCACCGAGGTGCCCGGCAGGGCCGCGTGGAACAGGCGCTGGCCGGCGCGCCGCACCGAGATCGTCACGGGCAGCCCGGCCGCGCGGGCGGCGTCCAGCAGGAAGGCGCCCAGGGCCAGGGCCACGTCGTTGTCGAACGACGTGAACACCAGCCGGGCCTCCTGCTCGGCCAGCTCGTCCAGCAGGCTCACGGCACCACCACCTGTCGGGTTCCGAGGGTCACCGGCCCCATTAAAGCAACACCGTGTAATAACGGCCAGGCGTGCCAGAATGGCCGGGTGCCCAACTTGCGCTTCCTGCGGGGATACAACGACGCGGTGGTGCTGGGCCTGGCCCGCTCCGGCGCGGTCACCAGGGTCGAGCTGGCCCAGCGCAGCGGCCTGACCCCGCAGGCGGTGTCCAAGGTCGTCGGCCGGCTCATCGCCGACGGCCTGCTGGTCGAGTCCGGCACCCGCAACGTCGGCGTCGGCAAGCCGCGCACGCTGCTGGAGCTGGTCGCCGACAGCAGGCTGGCGCTGGGCGCCCAGGTCGAGCGGGACGAGCTGCGCGTGGTGCTCACCGACCTGGCGGGCACCGTGCTGGACCGCGCGGTCGCCCCGCTGCCCCGCGACTTCGACCCGCCCACGTTCGTGGCCGAGCTGACCCGCCTGGTCGACGGGCTGCGCAGCGACCGGCTCCTCGGCGTGGGCATCGGGTTCGTCGGGCCGCTCGACCACCGCACCGGCGTGGTGCACGACCCCACCGGCCTGAGCGGGTGGCACGACGTGCCGCTGCGCTCGTGGGCCGAGGAGCGGCTGGGCCTGCCGGTCGTGCTCGACAAGGACACCAACACCGCGGTGGTCGCGGAGGCGTGGCGGCGCGGCGAGGAGCTGCGGGACGCGGTGCTCGTGCTCGTCGGCACCGGCCTGGGCGTCGGGATGCTGCTCGACGGGCGCGTGCACCGGGGCGTGCGCACCAACGCGGGCGAGTACGGGCACACCACGCTCCGGCTGGACGGGCCGCCGTGCGTGTGCGGGCGCACCGGGTGCGTCGAGGCGCTGCACAACCTCGCCGCCGCCCGCGGCGACCTGGTCGGGGCGACCTCGGTCGTCGGCGTCGCCGTGGCCGACCTGGTGCAGCTGCTCGACATCGACCACGTGGTGCTCGCCGGCCGCGCGGTCCTCGCCGAGCCCGCCGCCTACCTGGAGGGGGTCCGCGCCCGGCTGCCGAAGGACGAATGGCTGCCCGTGGAGGTGTCGATCACCCCCCTGGGTGACGACGTGGTCGCCGCGGGGGCCGCCATGCTCGTGCTGAGCGAGTTCTACGGCCGGCCCCGCTGAACCTTTTTGGAGATGCCCTGCTCACGGGCACTCGGGCGGGTGATTCACTATCCGGCATGTATGCGCTCCGGTACGCCGTCGGCACCGACCCCGGCCTGCGCCGTGAAGCGAACGAGGACTCGGTGTACTACAGCGAGCGCCTGTTCGCCGTGGCCGATGGGATGGGGGGTCACGCGTACGGCGAAGTGGCCAGCTCGATCGCGGTCGGGGTGCTGGCCGAGCTGGACCCCGAGGCCGACGACCCGCTCGCCGCGCTGGCCGAGGCGGCGCGGCAGATCGCCATCCGGCTGACCGACCTGGCCGAGGAGAACTTCGACATGCGCGGCATGGGCACCACGCTCACCGCGCTGCTGTGGGACGGCGAGCGGTTCGCGGTCGGGCACATCGGCGACTCGCGCTGCTACCTCGTCCGCGACGGCGGGCTGACCCAGGTGACCCGCGACCACACCATGGTCCAGGCGCTGGTGGACGACGGGCGCATGTCCGCCGAGCAGGCCGACGAGCACCCCGGCCGGTCCATGCTCATGCGGGCGCTCCAGGCGGGCAGCGCGCACGACCCCGACCTGTTCTTCCACGAGGTCCAGCCGGGCGACCGCTACCTGCTCTGCTCGGACGGCCTGTCCGACGTGGTCGCCGCGCCCGAGATCGCCGCGCTGCTGACCACCGACCCGGACGGCGACGAGACCGTGCGCGCCCTCATCGCGGCGGCCAACGAGCGCGGCGGTCCGGACAACATCACGTGCCTGCTGGTGGACGTGGTGCCCGCGGACGCCTCGTGGGTGCCGCGGTGACCGGCCCGCTGACCGGCCCGCTGACCCCGGGAGCCTGAGACCCGTGCAAGCCGACCTGCCCCCGCACGTCGACCTGGCGTGGCGCGACCCGGACCTGGAGCGCGCCGCCCGCGCCCTGGTCGTCGGCGACATCGCGCCCGCCCTCGCCCTCCTCGCCCGCGAGGCCCCGCCCGACCTGCGCGACCTGCGCGTGGAGGTGCTGGGTCAGGCCGGGCAGGAGGTGCTGGTCGACCTGGACGTGGCGGCGGAGGACGAGCCCGACCGCCTGCTGCTGCTCGGCAGCGCCCTGAACGCCGCGGCGTGGTGGGCCAGGGGCGCGCTCTACGCCGGGCAGACCGGTGACGCGCGGGTCGAGCGGTTCCTCGACCTCTCCGGTCGGGCCCGGGACGCGCTGACCCGCGCCGCCGCGGCCGCGCCCGCCGACGCGGCGCCGTGGAGCGCCCTGATGAGCTGCGCGCTGGGCGCGCCCGAGCGGGAGGGCGAGGGCGGCGAGGTCTTCGCCGGGGTCGTGGCGCGCGTGCCCGACCTGGTGTCGGCGCACGAGCGCAGGCTCCAGGGGCTGGCCGCCAAGTGGTACGGCAGCCACGAGCAGATGCTCGACTTCGCGCGCGTGCGGGTGGCCGACCTGCCGAACGGGCACCCGCTGCTGGCGCTGGTGCCCGCCGCGCACATCGAGGTGCACCTGCACGACAGCAGCGCGCCCGGCGCGATCCGGCGGTGGCGGGCCATGGACTACCCGGGTCGCCGGGTGGTGCGGGCCGAGGTGGCCGCGGCGTCGGACCGGTTGTCGGCGGCCGGTGGGGCGGAGCGGGCGCACGCGAGGTGGATCCGGGCCAACCAGGTGTTCGCCGCCTACTACAACTCGGTGGCGGACGTGGCCGGGCTCAGGCCGGAGGACGTGGACCGGTTGGCGCGGCACGTGGCGGAGGCGGGGGAGCGGCCGGCCCGGTGGCCCTGGGGGTACTTCGGGGACCACCACGCGGCGTTCGAGAAGGCCCGGAGGTTGGCGGCCGGGGCGCGCTGAGGTCGGGCGCCGGGGTTGGGCGCCGGGGTCGGGTGCCGGGGTCGGGTGCCGGGGTCGGGCGCTGAGGTCGGGACCGCGCCGAGGTGGCGGGCAACCCGGCGTCAGGTCGCGGCCGGCCCCAGCAGGTCGTGCAGGCCCCGCTCACCGCTCGGCGTGAGCCGCACCGCGCGACCGCCGCCCACCCGGCGCACCCACCCCCGCTCGTGCAGGTGGGCGCACAGGTGCGCCCCCGCCGCCCCGGCCAGGTGGGAGCGGCGCTCGGTCCAGTCCAGGCACGCCCTGCTCGCCGCGCGGCGCCCGCCGGGCCCGAACCCCAGCCCGGCGAACCACACCCACCCCTCCCCGGTGACCGCGCACCCCTCGTCGAGCAGGCCGCGCCCGGTCATGGCGTCGGTGAGGGCGACCCCCAGCCGGCCCGCCAGGTGGTCGTAGCAGGTGCGGCCCCGCCGCAGGGCCTCGTCGGCGGCGACCGCGCGCAGGCCGCCCCCGGATGCCGCCGGACCGAGGTAGGACAGCAGGTCCTCCACCAGCCGGGCCTGGTCGGGCCCCGCCAGCTGGACGTAGCGGTGCCTGCCCTGCCTGCGCTCGACCAGCAGGCCGCCGTCCACCAGGCGGGTCAGGTGCTCGCTCGCGGTCGACGCCGCCACCCCCGCCACGCGGGCCAGCTCGCCCGCCGTCCACGCCCGGCCGTCCATCAGGGCGAGCAGGAACCGCGCGCGGCTGCGGTCGGCCAGCAGGCCGGCCAGGTCCGCGAGGTCGTCGGCTGCCACGGCCGCCATTGTGGCGGGTGGACGGTTCGGCGCCCGCCGAAGCGACCCGGCCCTACGGTGGCGGCGTGGATCCCCGAGTGCTGCTGGACGCGTCCTGGACCGTGCCGCCCGTGCCCGCGAGCGGGTCGGGGGTCGCCTGGCTGAGGTCGCGGGTCGCGCGGTTCAGCGAGGGCCCCGACCACGAGCGGCGGCGCGCGATCGCCACGCGCGTGCTCGCCGGGGTCGACCCGGCGGTCCTGCGGCGGCCCGGCGACCCGGTGGCGGTGCTGGCCGAGGCGCTGGGCGTGCCGCGCGCGGTGACCGGGGACGTGGCGGCGGTCGCGCGCTGCCACCAGCCCCACGTGCCCGTGGAGCCGGGGGCGGACGAGGCGGTCGCGCGGCTGGTCGCGGCGTTCGGCGGGGTGTGGGACGAGGAGACGGCCAACCGGATCGGGCTGCTGGTGCAGGCGTGCGGGGCCACCCGGGCGGCGATCGCGGGCGCCGTGCCGCCGGTGCCGGTGACGCGGCGGGTCGCGCCCGGTGGCGAGGTGGTCGAGGTGGACCTGGCCGGCGCGGAGTTCGGGGCCGGCCGGCACGCCTGCCCCGGGCGGGAGCACGCGGTGGCGCTGGTGGAGGGCGCGCGGCTGTTCCACCGGCTGCACGACGGCCTCTTGGTGCTGCCCAACGCCTGGGACTTCGCGTCGGCGGCGGCGTTCGCGCGGGCGGGGTTCCCGGCCGTGGGCACGACGAGCCTCGGCGTGGCGGCGGCGCACGGCCTGCCCGACGCGGCCGGGGTGGCGCGGGAGGAGACGCTCGCGCTGGCCCGGCTGCTGGTGCGGCTGCCCGTGCCGGTCAGCGTGGACGTGGAGGCCGGGTTCGGCGGCGACGTGCGCGGGCTGGCCGCCGAGCTGCACGGGCTGGGCGTGGCCGGGGTGAACGTGGAGGACGGGCGGGGCGACCGGCTCGCCGACCCGGCCGGGCACGCGGCGGTGGTGCGGGCGTTCAAGGAGGCGGCGCCCGGCCTGTTCGTCAACGCCCGGGTCGACGCGCACTGGCTGGGCGTGGACCGGGGCAGCACGGTGGACCGGGCCCGGCGGTACGTCGACGCGGGCGCGGACGGGGTGTTCGCGCCGGGGCTGCGGGACGAGCGGGGGATCGCGGAGCTGGTGGCGGCGGTGCCGGTGCCGGTGAACGTGCTGGCCGAGGGGGACGTGGGCCGGCTGCGGGAGCTGGGGGTGCGGCGGGTGAGCACCGGGTCTTTGCCGTTCCGGGCGGCGCTGGGCGCGGCGGTCCGGACCGCGCTGGCCGTGCGGGACGGCGGGCGCGGTCCGGACGACGTGCCGGGGTACGCGGAGGTGCGGGGGTTGGTGGGGGGTTAGCGGGGGTTCGACGCGTGGGTCAGGGTCTCCCAGGCGATGAACAGCTTGTCGGTGCCCGCCGGGCGCTGCCGCTCGGTCAGGCGCTGGGTGTTGGTCATCGGGATGCCCAGGCGGGTGCTGAGCGCGGTGAACGCGACCTCGGTGGTCGGCCCCAGCGCCTGCTTGTACGACCCGCCGCACAGCCAGGACGGCACCGGCTCCGCGCCGAGCTGGTAGCGGCTGTGCAGGCCGTACGCGTGGCGCAGGCGCTCGCGCACCTCGCCCCACAGGTCCTGGCCCTGGAGGCGCGCGGTCTCCGCGACGTGCGCGGCGGCGGCCAGGCCGTAGCCGGTGTGCGTGAAGTCGCGGCAGGTCTCCTGGGACAGGCCGTCGACGAAGGTGCTCTGGCCGTGCCAGTGGGAGATGATCTCGTCGCGGGTGTCGATGCCGCTGCCGGGCACGGTCCGGGGCAGCGGGCCGTCCGCGGTGAGGTAGACGTAGGCGGCGATGCGGGTGCGGAAGATCGAGACCGCCTGGTCGTAGGCGGCGCGGTCCTCCAGGAACACCGCGATGCCGAGGGAAGCCTCCATCATGGACAGTTCCCAGTTGCCGTTGGTGTTCTTGCGGCCGTTGACGATCTCCGGCAGGTAGACGTCGCGGAGCATGGTCGCGAACCGGCCCGAGTTCGGCCAGTTCCGGTGCACGTGCTTGATGATCTCGGCGGCGCGGGGCCACGACGAGCCGGCCCACGCGGTCTGGAGCGGCGCGTTGCTGTTGGTGTGGTCGCGGATGGTGGCCGACCAGGCGTCCATGATCTCGATCGCCTTGGTCGCGTACCGGTTGTCCCGGGTGATGTACCAGGCGAGCGACAGCGTGTACGCGGCCAGCGCGTCCTCGCGCTCGTCCGTGCAGCCGTGGTTGGGGTTCGAGTAGGACCCGCACTCGACCACGGCGCGGGGCTTCGGGACGCGGGACAGGGAGGCGAACGGGTGCGCGATCATCTGGTCGAAGGCGGCGCGCCACGGTTGCTGGTTGGTGGTGACCTTGTCGCGGACGAAGTCCAGCTGGGACGTGCCGACCAGCACCCCGGGGTGGGTGAAGACGGCGGGGGCGGCCGACGACGGGGCGGGCGTCGTGACGGTCAGGGTGGCGGCCAACAGGGTGATGGCGGGAAGCAGGGATCTCCGGCGCATGACCCGGAGTCTGGGTGGTCCAGACCACAGGCGTCAACGGCTGTTCATGCTGGTGAAGTGGGGTTTCCTCCCGGTTCCGGCCGGTCGCGCTCCCACCCGGGACCGACCGGGACCGGTGGGGCGGGCACCACGACCGCCGAGCCCCGCCGAGGAGCACGACAACCGGTCGTCGGCCGGTGCGGCGCTAGTCTTCCGTGGTCGCCGGCACCGGCGGCCCCGGTGCCGTCCGGCTCCGGGTGAGGACCGGTCGAACCGGCGGGTGTACCGGCGGGACCGGCAACGGGGACCAGAGGATGATCCCGGGGACGACAGGCGACGGCGCGCACCGCCGGATCGAGCGGGACCCCGGGACGAACCACGTGTCCGGCCAGGTCGGCGGGAGCGTCATCCAGGCGGAGGTCGTCTACGGCGTGCCCCCCGCGACGGCGGTACCGGCCGCGACGCCCTGCCAGGTGCCTCTGGTGGCGCACCCCTTCGTGGCGCGGCCGGAGGACACCGACCGCCTCGACCTGATCACCGCTCCCGGCCCGACCCCCGTGATCGCCGTGCTCACCGGCCTGCCCGGGGTCGGCAAGACGGCCTGCGCGCTGGACTGGGCCCGCCGCAACGCGGACCGGTTCGCCGGTGGCCTGTTGTACGCCGATCTCGCCGCCCACCGGCACACCGGGGGCGTCGCGGTCACCGAGGTGCTCGCGTCGTTCCTGTCGGCGCTCGGCGCCCCGGACGTGCCCCCCGACCTGCCGGGGCGGGTGGCCCTGTTCCGCCACCTGACCTCGCGGGCGAGCACGCTCGTGCTGCTCGACGGCGTCGACGCGCCCGCGCAGGTGCGCGCCGTCGTGCCCGCCTCACCGGGCAGCGTGGTGCTGGTGACCAGCAGGTTCCGCCTCGGTGGCCTGGCCGTGGACGGCGCCCGGACGGTCGCGCTGGGCCCGCTGCCACCGGCGCTGGGCGCGGCACTCCTCGGGAGCGCGGTGCCGGACGGCCGGGTGGAGGCGGACCCGGACTCGGCGCGCGACCTCGTGCGGCTCTGCGCCGGCCTGCCCATCGCGCTGCGCGCGGTCGCGGCCCGGTTGGCGGAACGCCCCCACTGGCCGGTGTCCCACCTCGTGCGGGACCTCGCCGACGAGCGGACGCGGTTGGACGGGTTCGCCGTGGACGGTGAGGACCCCGTGCGGCAGCTGTTCGACGCGACCTACGAGGCCCTGCCCGCCCCCGCCCGCCTCGCCTACCGCGTGCTCGGCCTCCACCCCGGCCCGGAGTTCGGTCGCGACCTCGCCGCGGCCGCCACCGCCGACGCGGGGGTGGAGGACTCGCTCCGGGCGCTGTGCCGGGCGAACCTGCTGGAGGAGTTCGCGCCCGACCGCTACCGCTTCCACGACCTGGTCCACCTGCACGCCCGGGGTCGCGCGGAGCGCGAGGACACCGCCGCGGCGCGGGCCGAGGTCGAGCGCCGCACCGTCCGGTGGTACCGGCTCGGCGCGTCCGCCGCCGACCACGCGGTGCTGGGCCCGGCCCGGTGGCGGGTGGCCCGGCACGACCCGGACCGGCTGCCCGACCGCCCCTCGGCCCTGGCGTGGTTCGAGGCGGAGCGGGACAACCTGCGGTCCGCGGTGCGGCAGGCCCACGCGTCGGCCCTGCACGACGAGGTGTGGCGCACCTGCGAGGCGCTGTGGGCGTCCCACCTCCACCACGAGCACCACGACGAGTGGGTGGAGCTGCACGAACTCGGCGTCGACTCGGCACGTCGGGCCGACAACCCGCAGGCCGAGGTCCAGCTCCGCCACCAGTTGGCGCGCCTGCACGTCGAGGCGGGCGACCTCGTGCGGGCGCGGGTCGAACTGGACCGCGCGGCTGCGGCGATGTCCGGCTACGAGCGCGCCCACGCGCTGCTGACGGAAACGGCGGAGCTGCTGCGCGCCGAGGGCCGGCCGGGGTGACGGGCCGGTTGCTCAGAAACGGGGGAACACGCTCACCGGTCGACGACGGCGCGCGGTGAACTCGACGGCCGCCGTGCCGAGCACCACCTCGAACCGGGGCACGTCCCCGGGGTGCCCGGCGATCGACCAGGCGTGGAAGGCGGCAGCCGCGATGGCGGGGTCGTCGCCGTCGAGCCCGACCACCGTCCGGTCGCGGAGGGCCAGCAGGCACCCCGAGTCCAGCCGGGCCGCCGCGACCGCCGCGCCGGGGTACCGGTCGAGGGCGTCGAGCAGCCACGTCCGGGCCTCCTGCTCGGCCGGCCGGGGCTCGGAGTCCACGATCACCTCGGCGTTGGACCGGCGCACCTCGTCGACCTCCCACTGGACGTCGACCACCAGGAACGGGTCCTGCGCGGCGACCGGGGGCGGACACCCCGCGACGACGGGGAACCGCTCCAGCTCCACCCCCCCACCCCCCGGCGCGACCTTCGCGGCGCACCAGTGGCTGCCGACGGCCGGCGTCTCGAACCGGGTCGGCTCCGGGAGCGGGCGCAGCCGCGGCGGAGGTGCGGGCGGCAGCTCCAGCACCCCGCGGACCACGTCGTTGAGCAGGCGCGCCGACTGGCCCGGGGCGCCCAGGACCCGGTCCGTGAACTCGCCCAGCGGGCGCCGGTGGGCCCGCTCGACCCGGCCCCTGAGGTCGTCCCCGGCGGCCACGCGCTCGACCGCCGCCCACAGCCGTGCGTCGGCGGACCCCTGCTCGACCTCCGGACCCCCGTCCGAGACCAGCAGCACCGGCTTGTCCAGCGCGGCGCCGTAGAGGGTCACCGAACCGTGGTCGCCGATGACGAGGTCCGCCGCGACGAGGGCGGCCTGCCAGCCCCGGTCCGGCGGCACGGTGATCAACCCGCCCTCCCGCGCCCGGCGCAGGACGAGGTCGACCTCGAAAGAACTGTGGGCCTGCTCGACGTTCCAATGACGCACGAGCGCGACCCGGTGGGTGTCGGCGGGCAGCTGCGAGAGCAGCCGGTGCGGCAGGTCCGGGGCGACCCCCAGGGTGGAGTGCTCGCCCCACGTCGAGCTGATCACCACCAGCCGCTGGTGCGGCTCGACGCCCAACCGCCGGCGGTAGCGGTGGCGCAGGTCCCCGCTCGCGCGCAGCTGGTCCACCACGGGGTCTCCGATCACGACGGCGTGGTCCCGCGCCTCCGGCACGTTCGCCAGCAGGGTGCGCAGCTGCTCCTGGTGGGACAGGCCGATCACCGAGGGGATCAGGCGGCCCCCGCGCACGAGCTGGTCGCGGGTGAGCCCGGCGGGCGCGGTGCCGCCGGGCTGGAGCCGCCGGTAGCCGGCGCCGTGCGGCACGACGACCACCGGACCCGGCAGGCGCCCCAGCTCCGGGGTCACGTGCGCGGCCAGCACCAGGTCCCAGGGCGTGCGGCACGCCTCTTCCCACGGGAGCACGGCCCCGCCGAGCCGTTCCAGGTGGTCGACGAGGCCGCGGTCGAAGGCGGAGCCGGCGTCGACGGTGAACCGGATCTCGGTGAAGCCGTCGGGTTCGAGGAGGTCGAGTTCGAGGACGTCGACCAGCGACAGGAGGCGGTCCAGCGAGGTGGGGTTGCGGACGACCGCGAGCACGCGCCGCGCGGCGTTCCACGTGCCCTGCCGACCAGCACTCACGTGCAGCCCCGCCCCACCACGGCCGATCCACTGTCCCGCGCCCCTCTCGACGAACGGGGCGCGGGACGACGGTACCAGCCTGCTGACAACGGTTCCCGCCGCGCGGAGCCGCCCTCCCGCACCCGCCTACCGCCGCAACCGCGACAGGAACAGGGCCGGCACCAGCACCAGCAGCGCCACACCGCTCACCCCGCCCGCGATCCACGCCCCGTACACGGCCATCGACAGCACCTCGCTGCCCAACCCCGCCACCGACGTCACCGTGGCCCGCGCGTCACCGGTGATCCGCTCCTGCAACCGCGCCTCCGCCGACACCAGCACCAACTGGTGCGCCCCGTAGAACAGGGCCACCGCCGCCAGCCCCGCCGGGTGCCCGACCAGCCCCGCCGCGCCCAGCACCACCGGTCCGACGCCGGGGGTGCGGACCGTCTCGGTCAGGCCCGACCTCAGCACGGCCAGGTAGCTCTCCGGCTGGGGTCGGGGCGTCTCGGGGAGCCTGGTGGAGATCAGGGCGACCGCGTTGACGCGGGCCAGTACCCGGCCGAACGCCGGACCCTCGCCGACCGCCACCAGACCGTCGTGGAGGAGGGCCTCCAGGGCGCCCGACGACAGCGCGCCGCCCACGCCCCAGAGCACGAAGCCGGCCGCGAAGCCGGGGAAGCCGGGCAGCGCCGTCCACAGCGCGTAGCCGGCGGCCTGGCACCCGCCGGACGCGACCACCGACCACCGGCGGGAGAACCGGTCGGCGAACGCGCCCAGCGGCACCTCGGCGAGCACCGCGACGGTGGACCAGATCGCGAACAGCGCCGAGATCCGCACGTCCGACAGCCCGGTGTGGGTGAACAGCAGCGCGTACAGCGGGAACAGCGGGATGGTGTGGGCCGGTGCCGCCCAGCCCACCACGAGGCGGGCCAGCGGCCGGGCCCGGGGCGGTAGGGGGCGTCAAAGGAACGGCACGACGCCCAACCTAACCGCCACCGGCCCGGCCGTCGCCGGGATTTCAGGCCCGCGCAAGCCCGCGCAGTCCGGTTCGGACCGGCTCAGACCAGTGCAGACCGGCTCAGACCAGTGCAGACCGGCTCACACCGGTGCAGGCCGGCTCACACCGGTTCGGACTCCGGCGCGGGCTCCGGCCGCGGCTCGTCGGTCTTCTTGTCCTTCGAGCCCAGCAGCACGTCCACGGCCAGGAACGCCAGCAGCGACAGCCCGAACAGCGGGATGAACCAGCCGACCACCGCGGCCACCACGCCCACCACCGCCAGCTGCGCCGGCGGCACCTTCCGCCACCGCCCGCGCGCCACGGGCTTGCCGAACCCGCGCGTCGGCCGGCGCAGCCACCACACCCGGTACCCGAGCACGACCAGCGTCACCAGGCCGAGCCCGAGCGCGAGCAGCAGCAGCTGGTTGGGCCAGCCGAACAGGACGCCCATGTGCGCGTCGATGCCCCACCTGGCCAGCTTCGCGGCCACCGGGTAGTCGCTGAACCGCACCTCCTCCGAGACCGAGCCGCCGGTGATGGCCACCGCGTCGACCTGCGTGGGCCAGCCCCGGCCGATCTCGGTGACCTGCCAGGACATCCCGGCCATCGGCGGCACGGTGATCTCGATGTCGCCCGCGTCGATGCCGCCGCTGGTCCGGGCGGTCTCCAGGATGGAGTCCACCTCGCCGGGGAACACCGGGATGGGGTCGCTCATGTCGTGGCCGGAGTGGTCGTCGTTGCCGCCCAGCGCCGGTGTGCTCCAGTTCAGCGCCTTGCGCAGGTCGGCGACGTTCTCCCCGGCGTAGGTGGACCAGGTCAGACCGGTCGCGGACAGGAACAGCGCGCCGACCAGCACCCACAGGCCGAGCACGGCGTGCCGCCGGGTCGTGGGCTTGAGGCGCTGCGCGCGGCGGCGGCTGAACCACAGGAACACGCCGCCCAGCGCGACCACCCACAGCCAGGACGCGGCCAGTTCGCTGTAGAGCCGACCGGGTTCGCCGAGCATCAGGTTGCGGTGGATGGTGTCGATCGTGGTGCGCAGCGGCAGGACGCCGCTGGTGCCGTAGGTGTCGAGGGTGCCGACCACGGTCCCGGTGCCGGGGTCGACGAACACGGTGGGCCGCGCGTCGCCGTCGCTCGCGAACAGCACGCGCGTGGTGGCGCCCGGCTCGGGCGCGGGCCGCACCGCGACCCAGTCGTGGTCGGGCAGGGCGGTCTGCGCGGCCTTCACCTGCTCGGACAGCGGCAGGGTCTGCTCGGACGCGGGCACGCGCAGGTGGTCCTTGTAGATCCAGGACTCCAGCTGCGGGGTGGCGGCGTACAGCACGCCGGTCAGGGCGGCGATCAGCACGAACGGGCCCACCAGCACGCCCGCGTAGAAGTGGAAGCGCAGCACGAGGCCGCGCCAGGACTCGATCATGGGGGACTCCTGGGTACGGGAGACGCCACCGCTCGGGCAGGGGCGGTGGTGTGGGGAGAGGGGTACCTAGGAGAGGGGCGGGCCGCGGCGCGGCACCGTGCGGCGGCGCAGCACCTCCGCCAGCGGCTGCGGCGGGTGGGCGGCGATGGGGATGCGCAGCGGCGCGACCGCGAGCGGCGGGCTCAGCCTGCGCGGCAGGACCGCCGCCACGGCCGCGGCCAGCCGGAACACGGCCTGTTCGAAGCCCGCGAGGGCGACGACCACGATCGCCGTGGCCAGGGCGTGGCCCAGCAGCATCGCGGGCGCGGGCACCAGCTCGCGCGGCCGGCGGGACAGCACGACCAGGAAGACGTGCGCGGCCACCTGCACCACGCCGACCAGGGACAGCAGCTCGCCGAAGCCCAGTTGGCGGTCGGTCAGCGGGAGGCAGGTCCAGCCGATGGCGAGCGCGAACACCAGCAGGTGCGGTAACGACGGCAGGTGACCGCCGCCGCCCGCGTGGGCGAGGACCGCCAGCAGTCCGGTGGACAGCCCGACCGCGCCGCAGCGCAGGGCGCGCGCGGCTCCGCGGGTCGGTGCTGGTGCCACAACCCAGCAGCGTAGCGGCGGAGGGGGTGTTGAAGAAGTGCTGTTGAGACGGGGGACCCGGGCCGCCTGGCTGCCGGGGCCCACCGCGCCGGACGGTCGTGCGTCACGGCCGGGCGCTACGGCCGGGCGTCACGCCCGTGCGCTACAGCCGTGCGCTACAGCCAGGCGCCGCGCACGGGCGAGCAGGTGATCGCCACGGCCTGCGCCACGACCCCGCCCACCGCGAACGTCACGCCGAACGCGAACGCGTCGAACGCCAGGGTGTCCAGCACGAACACCGTGTAGACCGCGCCGACCATGGCGGAGCAGAAGAACCAGGCGTGCGTGGCGAGCGCCAGCGGGCGCAGCACGCGGTGGCGGTAGACCCAGCGCATCCCGTCGCGGATCTCGCCGCGCAGGTCGCGCCGTGCCGGCACGGGTTCGGGCTCGACGGTCCTCAACCGGGCCAGCACCAGGGCGGAGACGAGGTAGGAGAGGGCGTCGACGAGGAACGCCGCCGGCCCGCCGACGAACTTCACCAGCGCGCCGCCCACCAGCGCGCCGCCCACCAGCGCGCCGCCCACCAGCGGGCCGACGCCCTGGGCCGCCGAGCGGGTCTGCTCCAGCCGCGCGTTGGCGTCGGTGAGCTGCGCGGCGGGCACGAGGCGGGGCAGGAACGACTGGTGCGCCGCGTCGTGGAACAGCGACAGCGTGCCGAACACCACCACGACCGCGGCCAGCAGCGGGACGGTGAGCGCGCCGGTGAACGCCGGCACTGGGATCAGCACGAGCACCGCGGCGCGGGCGAAGTCGGTCGCGACGAGCAGCGGCAACCGCCGCCGGCGGTCCACCAGGACGCCCGCGACCAGACCGAACAGCAGGTAGGGCAGCCAGCGGGCCGACTCCAGCAGGCCCGCGGCGGTGGCCGACGCGCCGAGCGTCAGCACGGCCACCGCCTTGAGCGCGAGCGTGGTCACGTGGGTGCCGGCCGGCGACACGGTGTCCGCGGTCCAGAAGCGGACGAACTCGCGCTGCCTGCCCAGCCTCTCCTGCGTCATGCGAATCCCCCCTCCCCACCCTGCCAGAAGGTCGGGACGAGGGAGAACACCGTTTTGCCCGCGGGTGGGGAGGGTGCCCGGGGCAGGACGGTGTCCGGGCCGGGACCCTCAGCAGGCGGCGGCGCGGTCGAGCAGGAGCTTGCGCTCGCGCCCGTTGCGGGTCAGGCCCGCGGCCCGCTCGAACTCCACCCGCGCCTCGGCGGTCCGGCCCAGCTTGACCAGCAGGTCGCCGCGCACGCTCGGCAGCAGGTGGTAGTCCTTCAACGCGGGCTCCGCCACCAGCTCGTCCACCAGCTCCAGGCCCACCGCCGGGCCGAACGCCATGCCGATCGCCACCGCGTGGTTCAACGCCACCACCGGCGACGGCGTGACCAGCGCCAGCGCCTCGTACAGGCCCGCGATCCGGGTCCAGTCGGTGTCCTCCGGCACGCGCGCCCGCGCGTGGCACGCGGCGATGGCCGCCTGGAGGGTGTACGGACCGGGCGGGCCGGGCGCCGACCACGCCCGCTCCAGCGCGGTCAGCCCGCGCCGGATCAGCAGCTGGTCCCACCGGGCCCGGTTCTGCTCCAGCAGCAGCACGGGCTCGCCGTTCGGCCCCACGCGGGCCTTGGCCCGGGACGCCTGGACCTCCATCAGCGCGACCAGCCCGTGCACCTCGGGCTCGCGCGGCGCCAGGCCGGCCAGCACCCGACCCAGCCGCAACGCGTCCTCGCACAGACCGGGGCGCATCCAGTCGTCGCCCGCGGTGGCCGAGTAGCCCTCGTTGAAGATCAGGTAGACCACGCCGAGCACGGACGCCAGGCGGGCGTCCCGCTCGTCCTCGGCCGGGACCTCGAACGGGACGCCCGCCTTGGTCAGCGCCTTCTTCGCGCGCACGATCCGCTGCGCCACGGTCGCCTCGGGCACCAGGAACGCGCGGGCGATCTCGGCGGTGGTCAGCCCGCCCAGCATCCGCAGCGTCAGCGCCACCTGGGCCTCGGTGGACAGCACGGGGTGGCAGGCGGTGAACACCAGGCGCAGCAGGTCGTCGTCGATGTCGCCGACGCCCGCGCTCGCGTCCGGCGCGTGGTCGTGCTCCGTGTCGCGCCCGACCTCCTCCAGCTTGCGCCGGTAGTTCTGGGCGCGGCGGATGACGTCGATGCCCCGGTTCTTGGCGGCGGTCATCAGCCACGCGCCCGGGTTGCGCGGCACGCCGGTTTCCGGCCACTGCTCCAGGGCGCTGACCAGCGCGTCCTGGGCCAGCTCCTCGGCCAGGCCCACGTCCCGCACCATCCTGGCCAGACCGGCGATGAGGCGGGCGGACTCCATGCGCCACACCGCCTCAACGGCGCGGCGCGCGTCGGTAGCCGTCACGACCCGGGATCAGATCAGCTACCGACGCGCGTGGGCAAGGCGGGGTGGGGTGAGGTGGGCCGGTGACCCGGGGCGGGCCAGGCCATCCGGCGGCGGACCGGCCGACCCGGCGGCGGACCGGCCGACCCGGCGCGGGCCCGGCTCGACCCGGGTGGTGAACCCGGCGCCCCGAGGTCACCCCGGGCCCCGCCCTCAGCCCTTCGCGCGCGCGTCGGACTCGGCCCGCAGCTCGTTCTCGCGGTCGATCAGCTCCTGCGGCGCGTTCTCGAAGTCCTCCGAGGCGAAGACCTGGCGGATCTCGATCTGCGACTCCGCACCGGTCGGGTTCGGCACCCGCTTCACCCACTCGACGGCTTCCTCCAGCGACTTCAGCTCCAGCAGCCAGAAGCCCGCGATCAGCTCCTTGGTCTCGGTGAACGGACCGTCCACCACGGTGCGCTGATCGCCGGAGAAGTACACCCGGGCGCCCCGGGAGCTGGGGTGCAGCCCCTCGCCGGCCAGCAGCACGCCCGCCTTGACCAGCTCCTCGTTGAAGGCGCCCATCTCCAGCAGCTCCGCCTCGGTCGGCATCACGCCGGCCTCGCTGTCCGCGTTCGCCTTCACGATCACCATGAAACGCATCGCCTGATCTCCGTTCGGTTCGTCCAGCCGGGCTACATCTTGGCCTCTGACAACGCGACGAACGAACCGAACGGCGGATCGACACCTCCGGGGATTTTTCTCGAAGTTTTTTCCACGAGCCCCTGACCTGCGACTATCCCGTCAACCGCTCAGCTGAGCGGTTTGCCGCCGGTCACGCCCACGACCTCGCCGGTGATGTAGCTCGACTCCGAGGACGCCAGGAACACGTACAGCGGGGCCAGCTCGGCGGGCTGGCCGGGCCGCCCCAGCGGGGTGTCCTCGCCGAAGCTCTCCACCGCCTCGGGCGGCATGGTGGCCGGGATGAGCGGCGTCCACACCGGACCGGGCGCGACCGAGTTCACCCGGATCTTCCGGTCGGCCAGGTTCTGCGCCAGGCCCTTGGTGAAGTTGACGATCGCCGCCTTGGTGGTGGCGTAGTCGAGCAGCTGCGGCGAGGGCTGGAACGCCTGGATGGACGAGGTGGTGATGATCGACGAGCCCTCGCCCATGTGCGGCACGGCGGCCTTGCACAGCCAGAACATGGCGTAGATGTTGGTCTTGACCACCCGGTCGAACTGCTCGCTGGTGATGTCGAGCAGGCCGTTCTCCTGGGCCATCTGGTGGGCGGCGTTGCTGACCAGGACGTCGATGCCGCCGAACTCCTCCACCGCGCGGGCCACCACGGCCGCGCACTGGGACTCCTCGACGAGGTCGCCGGGGACGGTCACGGCCTTGCGGCCGGCCTCCTCGACGAGCCGCGCGGTGTCGCGGGCGTCCTTCTCCTCCGCGGGCAGGTAGGAGATGAGCACGTCCGCGCCTTCGCGGGCGAACGCGAGGGCGACGGCCCGGCCGATGCCGGAGTCGCCGCCGGTGATCACGGCTCGTTTGCCGGTGAGCCTGCCGGTGCCCCGGTAGGTCGTCTCACCGTGGTCGGGGGTGGGTCGGACGTCGTCGGTCAACCCGGGGTGCTCAATGACGGTTTCGGCCATGACCGCAGGGTGCCCAGGTCGGGGCGCTTCGAACACGCGTCGGTGGCGCACCCGGGTGGGGTGCGCCACCGAGGGGGAGCGGGGCCTAGCGGCGGAACGCGCGGCGGAGGGTGAAGGCACCCGGGCCGAGGACGGCCAGCAGGAGGAACACCCAGCTGTAGACGGCGGCCAACTCGCCCGCGTTGTGGATGGGGAGCAGCGCTTCCGGCTGGTGCACGGTGAAGTACGCGTAGGCCATCACGCCGGACAGCACGAACGCGGCCGGCCGGGCGGCCACGCCCAGCAGCACCAGGACGGCCCCGGCCAGCTCGATGACGCTGCCGTACCAGCCCGGCCACGAGCCGAAGGGGACGGCGGTGCCCTGGCCGTCGACGCCGCCGAAGAAGCCCAGGCCCATCAGGCCGTGGAAGCCGAACAGGAACGACACGACGATCCGGAACGCGCCCAGGGCGACGTCGTTGCGCCTGGCGTCACGAGCGGCGTGAGCGTCACGAGCGGTGGTGGCGGCGGTGTCGGTGGTGGTCATGTCCGGTCCCCTCTTCGGTGGTCTCACCCCTTCGTCGAACGGCGACCCCACCGGATCGACACCTCCGCCGAACTTCTTTCCGGGACCTCGTCCGAGGAGCCCACCTGGAGGGTGAACCTGCCGGTCGGAGCCGGCAGCGGCTGCCCGCGCCGGAAGAAGCGGACCTGCCTCGGGTCCTCCGCCTCGGACCGCATCGCCTCCAGGTCGGCCTCCGTGGGCACCCGGGCGACGGACGGACCGGGGCGGTGGTCCAGCGGCGGCGCGGGCGGCAGGTGCTCGTCGGGCAGCGGCGGCAGGTCGAGCCGCCAGGCGACCAGGCCGGGCGTCTCGGGCACCTCCTCCGGGTAGGACGGGCCGGGCCACACGTAGGGCAGGTCGTCGGGCACGCCGGGGAACAGCGGGGCGTAGTGCTCCGGCTCCTTGCGGATCAGGGAGGACTGGTGGCTGCGGTGCAGCTCGGCGTCCCCGAGCCACGGCGGCAGCAGGCCCTCCTCCAGGCACCACGACCAGGTCGGCTCGCGCCCGCCGTGGTAGTCGAGCAGGACCGCGCGCACCCCGTCCCGGTGCCCGCGCCGCCGCCACTCGTCGCACACCGCCACCCCGTAGGAGACCAGGGCCGGGGTGAAACCGCGCCACATCACCACCGCCGGGTGCCGCTTCCACCCGTACTCGGGCCACACCAGCGCGCGGAGCACCTGGAGCGTCTCCACCCGCTGCTTGCCCAGCCTCCGGGTGTCCAGGGCGGCGGCGCTGCGGCCGAACGTGGGGCACGGCAGGAACGTCTGCACCCGTGCCGTCTACCCCCGCCGGGCGGTCGCCAAGCGTGGTGTCGCTACATCGTGTGGTCGCCGCGCGGCAAAGTTGCACGCCGCCGTACGGCCGTTCGTCGCGCCGGCCGTACGGCGAACGGCCGGCCGCGCGGCGAATGCCGGAACCGCTGGGTCGAATGCCCCAGCGGAAAACCTGATGGCTCGCCCCGGAAGCCCTCCGAAGTCCATTCGCGGTCACGTCGAACAATGAAGATCGTGGCCCGATGTGACCACTCTTCCGGACTATCGCTTCTGATACCGATGGTCCTTACAGTCGTCCCGTGTCCCCGCCGGAAAGTCGGGTCGCGGGATAACCGAAAGCGCTCGAGAAAATTCTCGGTCAACCCCGGGGGTCGGTTCCGCGCGCCCTGCTCCACCGATTTGAGAGGTGTGACCACATGAAGCCGAAGATGAAGAAGATCACCGTCCGCAAGGTCGGCCCGGTTCGCCTGACCGCGGCGGCCTGCTCGCAGTACAAGGTCCCGACGCTGCCCGCCAGCTGATCGGACCGGTTCCGGGGCCGGGCGCGGTCACCGCGCCCGGCCCTTCCGTCACCGCAGCGCCCCACCGGGAGTACGACGTGTACGACCTGCAACAACCGCTCGCCCTGCACCCCCTGGTGTACCTGGAGGACGGCGACGACGTGACCGTGGGGCGGCGGGACATCGAGTCCTACGCGGTCTTCCCTCCCGACGGGGCCGAGCTGGTGCGCAAGCTCGCCGAGGGCGTCGCGCCCGCGCAGGCCGCCCGGTGGTACGAGGGCCGCTACGGCGAGGCGGTCGACATCGACGACGTGGTCGGCGTGCTGCACGAGCTCGAATTCGTGCGCGCTGCCGAAGGCGCCCGTGAAGGCGCGGCCGGAGACACCCCCGAACAATCCCCGGGACCGCCCGGCGCGCTGCCGCCGGTGCGCTGGCAGCGGCTCGGCCAGGCCCTGTTCTCCCGGGTCGCTTTCACCGCATACGGTTTGTTGGTGGTCTGGGCCGTGGTCGCGGCGGTACGGGCTCCCGAATTGCGCCCGAATTTTCGGCACATCTTCTACATCGACTACTACTCGGTGATCCAGGCGACGTTGTTCGTGGCCGCGGTGCCGCTGCTGCTCCTGCACGAGTCGTTCCACGCGCTGGCCGGCCGCAGGCTGGGCCTGCCGTCCCGGCTGAGCATCGGGCGGCGGCTGTACTTCATCGTGCTGGAGACGTCGATGGACAGCCTGGTCACCGTGCCCCGCCGGCAGCGCTACCTGCCGATCCTCGCCGGGATGCTCGCCGACGTGCTGGCCATGGCGGCGCTCACCGTGCTGGCCGACCTCACCCGCGCGCCCGACGGCTCCCTGTCGCTCGCGGGCCGGTTCTGCCTGGCCGTGTCGTTCGCGACGCTGCTGCGGGTGGCCTGGCAGTTCTCCTTCTACCTGCGCACCGACCTCTACGTGCTGGTCAGCACGGTGCTCGGCTGCGTCGACCTGCACGGCGCGGTCAAGGGCACGCTGGCCAACCGGGTCAACCGGCTGCTCGGCCGCACCGACCGGCTGCGCGACGAGACGGCCTGGCACCCCGTGGACCGGCGCGTGGCGCACTGGTACGCGTGGCTGGTGCCGGTCGGCTACGCGATCAGCCTCACCACGCTCGCGCTGGCGGTGCTGCCGGTCACCTGGTTCATGTTCAGCGGCGTGTTCACCCGCTTCACCGACGGCGGCACCGCGACCCAGGTCCTGGACTCGACGGTGTTCCTCGCCTTCTCGCTGATCCCCATCGCGGTCTACGGACTGCTGGCCCTGCGCGACCGCCGTCGTGGCCGCGTCCGGGAGAAAGGACGTGTCTCATGACCGGTCACCTCTGGATCCGCGCCCACCGCGCCACCGACCGGGCCCGCGCGCTCGCCGGGCTGGACCTGCCGCCCGTGCTGGCCGTCGTCGACGCCCACCAGCGGCGGCGGGGCCCGTACTCGGCCGCCGGCTCGCTGCTGCGGCAGATCGCGCCGGCCGCGTTCGCCGCGCACCCGGAGCTGGCGGTCCGGCACAACATCGAGGTCGCCACGGCCGCGCCCGAGCTGGCCGACCTGGTGCCGCAGGCGTGGTCGAGCATGGAGTGGACCGTCTCCGACGAGGAGCGCACCCGGTTCTACTCGCGGCTGCACACGCTGAACGTCGCCAACGGCATCGCGGAGCTGCTGCGGGTCGTGCTCGACGAGCCCCGCACGCTGGTCGTGGACAACGCCCACCACGCCGACCCGACCGACCAGGAGCTGGTCGCGGTCCTGCTGCGGCGCGCGGACCTGCCGCTGCTGACCGTGGTCGTCGGCACGGGCGCGGAACCGCTGGTCGACCCGCGCGGTGAGCTGGCGGTGTCGATGCGGGCCGAGCTGGAGGCGCACGCCACCCCGGTCGACGCCGCGGAGAGCGCGCCGGAGGGGCCGTTCGAGTCCTATGTGGACAGCGACGGCGCGACCGACGACCCGCGCGCCCTGGCCGAGTACGAGGCGCTGTCGCCGGAGCGCAGGACCGAGCTGCACGACGCCCGGCTGGCCGAGCTGGTGGCGCGCGGCGAGAAGTCGTGGACGCTCGGGGCGATCCCGTTCCACGCCGAGCGCGGTTCCGGCGGCGGCGCGGAGGAGCTGCGGGCGGCGATGGACCACTGCCGCAAGGTCGGGCTCTACCAGGCCGCCGCCGAGCTGGGCAAGCGCGGGCGGGCCGCGGTGGACCGGAGCGCCGACCCCCGGCTGTGGTGGCACTTCACCGAGGGCTCCAGCACGTCGCTGGCCTCGGTGGGCCGCGCCGACGAGGCCGAGGAGATCTACTACGACGCCCGCGCGGCGACCGCGGACCCGCTGGTCCACATGAACCTCGCCTACGGCAGCGCCATGCTCTACGCGCGGCACTTCACCGCCGACCGGCGCGACTTCCAGCGGGCCCGGGGTTGGATGAACCTCGCCATCGCCATCGCGGACCAGCTGGGCGACCCCAAGGAGCGGGCCTTCCACTCGGTGTTCAGCCGCAACGGGCTGGCGCTGGTCGAGGTGCGGCAGGGCAACCCGGGCGAGGCGCTGCGGCTGCTGGAGGAGGGCATGGCCCGGCTCGACGCGGACCTGGAGCCCGGCGAGCACGCGCTGCACCGGTCCGTCCTGCGCTACAACCGCGCCCAGGTGTACGCGATGACCGGGCGGGCCGAGGAGGCGCTGGCCGACTACTCGGCGGTGGCCGAGCTGGACCCGGACTTCCCCGAGCACCACTTCCACGTCGGCAGCATGTTGCGGAAGCTGGGGCGCGACGAGGAGGCGCTGGCCGCGTTCGAGCGGGTGCTGCCGCTGTCGCCGCCGTTCCCGGAGGTGCACTACAACCTGGCCGACACGCGGCTGGCCCTCGGTGACGCGGAGGGGGCGCTGCGCGAGTTCTCGGTGGTGCTGGAGCTGGACCCCGCGCACGTGGAGGCGAGGTTGGCGCGGGCCGAGCTGCGGTGCGACCTGGACGACCTGACGGGCGCGGAGGCCGACGTCGAGGCCGTGCCGGACGAGGTGAGCCCGGCGCTGGCGCTGTCGCTGCGGTGCGTGCGGGCCAGGGTGCTGGCGGCTCGCGGAGACCTGGCCGGCGCGCGGCGGGAGGTGTCCGAGGTGGTCGAGGCCGACCCGGGCTTCCACCAGGGCTGGGCGATCAGGGCGCAGTTGGCCTACGAGTCCGGTGAGCTGGAGGGGGCGCTGGCCGACTTCGACCGCGCGGTGGGGTTGTCGGACCTGCCGGAGGTGCGGTTCAACCGGGCCGTGGTGCTGGAGGAGGCCGGGCGGTTCGACGCCGCCGCGGCGGACTACCGGGTGGTGCTCGACGCGACCGGGGACGAGGACGCGCGGGACCGGCTGGACCACTGCCTGGCGCACGCGTAGTGGTGCGGAGCGCGGCACCGGCCACGGGCGGGGGGTGGCCGGTGCCGCGCTCGCGCGCTCTCCGCCCCCTCACGCCCCCGCTTCCGTGCCTCGCCTCGCCCCGCGCCCCGGCCTCGGCCCCGCGCGCCGCGCCTCGCTTCCGCGCCCCGCGCCACCGCGGTCCCGCCCCACCTCCGCTCAGCCGAACAACGGACCGCCGGGTGGTTAGGGTGACCGGGTGGAGTTCCAGCGCGCCCGGCGACCCGAGCAGGTCGAGCAGCGGCGGCGCGCGATCCTGGAGGCGGCCCGCGCCCTGCTCCGGGAACAACCCCTCGCCGACATCAGCCTGCGCGAGCTGAGCTGCCGGGTCGGGCTGGCCAAGTCGAACGTGCTGCGCTACTTCGACAGCCGGGAGGCGGTCTTCCTGGAGGTGCTCGACGAGGAGTGGGGCGCCTGGCTGGACGCCCTGGACGCCGAGCCCCCCACCGGCGACGAGGCGGCCGTGGCCACCGCCCTCGCCTCCTCCCTCGCCGGGCGGCGGACGCTGGCCGAGCTGTTCGGCCACGCGGGCGTCCTGGAGCGCAACATCACCGTCGAGCGCGCCCGCCGGCTCAAGGGCCGGGCGGCGACCCACTCGACGCGGCTCGCGGACCTGGTGCGCGCCCTCCTGCCGGTGCTCGACGAGGACGCGGCGCGGCACTTCGCGGACGCCGTGGTGGTGCTCGCGGCCGGGCTGTGGCCCCGGGCGGACCCGACCGAGGCGGTGGCGCGGGCGCTGCGCGAGCTGGGCTCGCCCGAACCCGCCGAGCTGTTCGCGACCGGGCTGGCCGAGGCGCTGGTCAACCAGCTCGCCGGGCTGGTGGCGCGGTCCACGCGGGACTGACGGCCCGCTAGGAGCGACCGTCCCGCTGGTCCTCCCACCTCTTGCCGAACTCCCGGGCCCGGTCGAGCACGGCGCCGCCGATCCCGTTGAAGTAGATCTCCACCAGCTCGGCCCGCGCGATGCGCCCCGCGCCGACCTCGTCGCGGACGAACTCGGTGGCCCTCAGGTACATCGTCGACTTCTTCGCGTGGTCGGTCCTGACGTCGAACCCGGTCGCCTCGGAGGTGAAGAACTCGGTGATGCCCTCCTGGAGGTCCGCCCCGATCGGGTTGTCGAACGAGAAGTTCATGACGTCCGGGTGCTCCAGCACGTGGAACAGCTCGTGCACGAGGGTGCCCCAGGTGTGGTTGTCGGTGTTGAGGACGACGTTCCGCGACCCGCGCGCCTCCGGGGTGGTCTGCCCCTCCACGTTGGCCGCGTCGATCACGCCGGGACCGGCGAACGCCGTCTTGTCCCGCGCCGTCACCCCGGCCGTCGCCAACCACTTCTCGACCGCCTGTTCGTCGATGCGGGTCAGCCCGAGGCCCGCCAGGTAGTCGCGGACGGTGTCCAGTGCCGGCCGCAGCTTCTCCGCGGCCGACGGGAACCTGCGTTGCCCGCCCTCGTCCACGAACTCCGCGCTCGGCTTGCCCGGGGCCGGCGACAGGGAACCCGCGTTCGTGAAGAGGACCTCGGCGAGCGGCACGTCCAGGGCGGCGGCCAACCGCTCGCGCGCCGAGGGCGGAAACCCCATGGGCAGCAGGACCACGAACCTCACCCGCGGCCGCGTCGCGAGCGGGTTGCGGTCGCCGAACAACCACTTCCGGCCCCACAGCTCGACGGCGCGGTCCCTCTTCGCCCAGAAGACGGTGCGGGCGGGTGCGTCCCGCTCGACGAGCTTGCCGTTCTCGGCCGAGGCGCCGTGGACCTCCCAGGCGGAAGGCGGCGCGGTCGTCCCGCTCCCGTGCTCCGCCGCCAACTCCGTCGCCTTCTTGATCACGTCCTCGGCGCTCGGCTCGATGCCGTTGGCGGCGAGCCAGGCCGGCAGGGGGTGCAGCTGCTCGTCCGCGATCGCGGTCGCCAGCCTGCCGCGCAGGTCGGCCGGCAGGGGGACGCCGAGCGCCGCGAGCGCGGCGGGCAGGCGCTGCTGCACCTCCGCCGACAGCTCCACGCCCAGGGGCATGTCCGCGCTCGCGAAGCGCCGCTGCACCGGGACGGGGTCGTGGGCCACGAGCCGGCGGACGGCGCGGTTGCCGGCGGTCCGCTGCAACCGCAGCAACTCCTGCTCGGGAGGGCGGCCGCCGGTCCCGGCGGTGGGGCGCGCGGCCGAGTGCGACCGGTGCCGCTCCACCGGTGGCTGCCGCTGGTCTTCCCGCACGGACCGCTCGTTTCGCTTCGGTGGTGTGGTGGGTCGATTCTCCTGGACCGGTGGTCCCGCGTCGATCGTCCATCCCGTTCCACCGCTCCGTCGATCAGGTGACCCCGCCCCGCCGGCCTAGGGTGCGGGGTGTGAAGGCACTCGTGGTTCGAGGCGGCTGGGACGGGCACTCGCCGGTGGAGGCGACGGACGCGTTCCTGCCGTTCCTGCGCTCGTCGGGGTTCGCGGTGGACGTGTCGGACACGCTGGAGGTCTACGACTCGTCGCTGTCGGACTACGGCCTCGTCCTCCAGTGCTGGAGCGACGGCGAGCTGACCGACGAGCAGTTCGGGCACCTGGAGGCGGCGGTGCGCGCCGGTACCGGGCTGGCCGGGTGGCACGGCGGGCTGGTGGACGCCTTCCGGCACTCGCGCGGGTACGTGCGGATGGTGGGCGGCCAGTTCGTCGCCCACCCCGGCGACTTCGTCGAGCACCGCGTGGAGATCGTCTCCACGCACCCGGTGGTGGCCGGGTTGAGCGGGTTCACCGTGCGGACCGAGCAGTACTGGGTGCTCACCGATGGGCTGAACGACGTGCACGCGACCACCACGTTCGCCCCCGAGGACCCGTGGCACGCGCCGCTGACCGTGCCTGCGGTGTGGACGCGGCGGTGGGGCGCGGGGCGCGTGTTCGCCTGCACGCTGGGGCACTTCCCGGCCGACCTGGCGGTGCCGCAGGTGCGGACCGTGGTCGAGCGCGGCCTGCTGTGGGCGGCCGGGCGCGCGTGAAGCGTCAGCGGCCGGGCGTGCCCCGGAGGAAGGCGCGCCAGGTGGTGGGCGTGAAGGCCAGGTGCGGGGCGGTGTTCTTGGAGTCCCGCACGCCCACCCCCTCCGGCGCGAACGCCACTTCCACGCACTCCGTGTTCGCTCCGCCGCTGTAGCTGCTCTTACGCCACTGCTTCGCCTCCTGGTGCACTCTGTTCCTCCCGCAGTCGGTCGTAGCGGTCCGCCCACTCGGCGAACACCGACCGCGATTCTTCCTCACTCACCGCCACCAGGTCGAGATCGTTGCAGCACTGCCCGAACAGGTCGGTGGTCTCGACGGCGTCCGAGAACAGCGCCACCGGCCCGGACTCGACGTAGGAGACGGGTGGGTGGTCGGTGAAGTTCATGAAGCTGAAGCCCGAGTTCAGCGACGCCGGCAGCGAAGCGGCGAAGGGCACCAGTCGCACCCCGTCCCGGAACAGCAGTTGCAGCATCTGCTCGTACATCACCTGCGCGCCACCCACCACGCGCAGCAAGGCCGCCTCGTGGACGAAGAACCGGCCCTCGGGCGGCCTCGGGTTGTCGAAGATCCTCTGCCGGGCCACGCGTTCGGCCGCGCGGTGCTCGCCGTCGGTCCTGTTCATGAGCGCGCAGGCGTAGTCGATGGTCTGGAGGAGTCCGGGGATCATGATGACCTGGTAGGACCAGATGATCCTGGCGGTCTGCTCGTGGAGGAGCAGTGCCCTCAGGGAGTCGGGCACCGCCAGCTCGTGGGGCCGGACGAGGTGACCCGTGTTCGGCTCTTGGGCCAAGCCCATGATGTGGTCGTAGGTGGGCTGGTCGGTGCGGAGGTGGCCGACGTAGCGGGCGATGTCCACGGGGCTGGTGCCGCGCGTCCCGCGCTCCAGCTTCGACACCTTGCCGGCGGACCACCCCAATTCCTCCACGAGGGCTCCGAACCTCACCTCGGACCGTCGGCGCGCCCTCCTGAGGGCATCACCCAATTCGCGGCTCAACGCATTCGACTCACGGGAATCCATGCGGTCACGCTAGGGCGTTCGCAACCGCTCTACCAGCCGAAACGTTCTATTCCACCCCATGGGATCACAGTTGTACCCCGGGTCAACTATTGGCCTGTTCGAGGATTTTCCCCGGCGGTACAATTCATTTTGTTGCGCACGCGCAACGAAATGGAGTGGCGTCCTGTCCCGCCGGCGGCGAGGATCGCCGCGTGCACGTCTTCCTGGAAACCGCACGGCTCGTGCTGCGCCCGTTCACCGACGCCGACGCCGACCACCTCTTCGCGCTGGACGGCGATCCGGAGGTCATGCGCTTCCTCACCGGTGGCAGGCCGACCAGTCGCGAGGCGATCCGCACCCGCACCCTCCCGCGCCTGCTGCACGACCACCCGTGCCTGGGCACCCGTGGCTACTGGGCCGCCGAGGAGAGGGCCGCTGAGGAGAGGGCCGGCGGGGCGTTCCTGGGCTGGTTCGAGTTCCGCCCGCTCGTCGAGCACAGCGCCGCCGAGGTCGAGCTGGGCTACCGGCTGAACCGGGCCGCCTGGGGCCGGGGGTTGGCCACGGAGGGGGCGCGGGCGTTGGTCGACAAGGGGTTCACCGGGCTGGGGGTGGAGCGGGTCACCGCGAACACCATGGCGGTCAACACCGCGTCCCGGCGGGTGATGGAGAAGGCGGGGCTGGGGTTCCGGCGGACCTTCACCGGGGACTGGCCCGAGGTGATCGAGGGCGCCGAGCACGGCGAGGTCGAGTACGAGCTGACCCGGGCGGACTGGGCGCGGGGCCGGTGACCGGACCGCCGCTCGCACCGGGGTCGGGGTCCCGGCGCGAGCGGCGTCACCCCGTCAGTACATCGGCACCAGGCTGAGCCTGCGGATGCCGGTGTAACCGGGGCAGCTCACCGATCCGGGCGAGCCGTACATGGTCGGCTCGCCGTACACCGTGCTCCCGTCGCCGCACATCGCGCCGAGGGTGTAGCCCCGGCTGGGCAGGGGGCCGGTGTGGTAGCAGCGCGCCGAGGCCACCGCGTACGTGCCGGGCGTGTAGGTGTAGGTGCAGTACAGGGCTCTCGACTCGGCCCGGCCCGAACTGGGGGCGTTCGGGGTGAGCGGGACGGTGATCCCGTCCCGTTCGTCGGCCGCCATCGCGGTCGTGGTCCAGCCGGTCAACGCCCCCAGCGCCAGCAGGGCGGCCATCACCAAACGAACCGATCTCGACATGGTTCTCCCGTCGCAGGGCGGGGAGGGTGAGGCGGTGTCGACTCACCCCTGACGGAACACTTGACGATCCTCGGATCATGTCGGCGGACCACTGATACGAAACCGTGGAAAAAAGCGCCGGGGGCAGCAGCGGGTTGGGACCATTGCCCCACCGCGACGCCGGCGAACAGCCGCACCCGCCCGGTCGGCGTGCGGTGGGAACCGCGTCCGGACCGGCGGACCCGGTCGCCACCGGTGGTCGCGCCGCCCGCGACCGGGACTTCGCGGGACCAATCCGAATCCCGTTGACGAGGGTGGTTCGACCTCCCACCTCCTTCCGGGTGAAACGTCTATTCCGAGTTGACCGGGCGGACGAGGTGTCACGACCATGTTCCTGCTGGTGTGAACACGGAATTCCACCTTCCAGTGGATTTCCGGTCACGGCCGGGGCGGGGGCGATGTCGACCGGTGGGCGCAGATCCGGGCGAGTGGTGGTCGCCGTGGTCGCGATCGCGGGATCGTGCTCCGGGAGTGGAGCAGGCGCCCGCCGGGGTCGGACTCCAGCGCGAGTCCCACCACTGCGACGCCCCGCGGGTCCGCGACAGCGAGGAGTCGACCGTTGACCGTCAGCCCCAGCCGGTTCACCGCACTGTGGTTCGCGCGCTCCGTGACCGAGGTGTCCGCGCCCGGCATCATCGGCGTCGCGCTGTTCCTCGCCGTGGGCTGGCACTCGTCGTGGCCGGACATTGGCGGGCTGCTCCACGGCGCGGTGGCGGCGGTCCTGTCCGTCGCCGTGCCGTACGCGGTGCTGATCTGGGGCGTGCGCACGGGGCGGTGGAGCGACCGGCACGTGTCGCGCCGCGAGGACCGCGTGCTGCCGTTCCTCATCACGCTCGCCTCGGTGGTCTCCGGGATGGTGTTCCTGCTGTGGGCGGACGCCTACCGGGAGCTGACCTCCGTGGCCGCGTCCATGCTCGGGGGGCTGGCCGTGACGCTGGTCGTGAGCCTGGCGTGGAAGGTGTCGCTGCACGCGGCGTCGGCGGCGGGTGCGGCGACGGCGACGGTGTTCGTGTTCGGGTTTTCGCCGCTCGTGGCGGGTGTGCTGGTGGCGTTGGTCGGGTGGTCGCGGGTGCGCCTGGGTGACCACACGGCGGGGCAGGTGGCGGTGGGGGCGGTGCTCGGGGTCGTCGTCGCGTCCGCGACGTTCCACGCGCTGGGGTGAGGTGGCCGGGGTGGGCCGGACCGGACCCCGGTCGGGCCGGCGGCACGAAGGGCGGCGGCTGCCTCCGGCGATCGCGGACCGCCCGCAGGTAGGCCGCCCCCCGATGCGCAGTCGCGGCCCCGTGCCCACCCGGACCCGCCGGTCGAGCACCTGGTGGTCCGCCGCCTCGACCGCGTCGAGCAGCCGAGTTCCTCCGGCTCGCCGCCCTGTTCAGGGAGGTGGCTGACGGTATCGGTGAGCTACAACAGCAGCTCACCGGCATCCAGCAGTTCGCGACAGCGGCTGCGAATCTGCTTGAGGGGCGGGGTGCGCCGCACACCGTTGTGCCACGAGCGAAGCCATCGGCCACAAATTTGTCCGCGGTGCCCGAACCAGACGACCTCAAGCCGATCTCCGAGCTCGTGGGCGAGCTGTTCGAGATCCTCCCGGTTCGGGGCGACCTCGGCGGCAAGACCTCGGGTACTGGGTCGACGGAGGGCTTACGCCGCCCGGGGCTGGCTCCTGCGTGGGGAACCCTTGCGGTGGCCGACCACGTCGAGGTGCAAGTAGCCGTGCAGGTGCAGGAGATCGGTGGAGCTGACGCTACTGGCCGGGCGGCGTCAAGTCCTACACCGGGAAGGAGCGTTAGCCAGTGGGGTACGTGCTCGACGTGGCTTACCGGCACGACCAGGAGCCGAAGCGCCTCCGCACGCGCGAAGACGTCGTCGCCTTCGTCGACGAGCTGGCGACGCTCGGCCCGGCGTACGCCGCAGCCACCGCTTACGCCGTCGAAGAGGGCAGCGACGCACTGCCCGACCACGAGTTGCTCATCGGAGCCCGCGCCCGAACCGGCCTCGGCGCCGTGCGGTACAGCGGTGAGGCCGGCACCTGGTACGCGAAGGGGGAGCGGACCAATCCCGAAGGGGTCGCGTTCGCCTACTTCGGCACGTCCCACGAGTTCCCGGCGGACGCCGAGGTGCCGCTCGACCTGGTCCGCGAAGCCCTGTGGGGACTGCTGACGAACCGCGGTGGTCGACCGGACGGGATGACCTGGGCCGAGACCGACTGATCGGCCGTTCCGCGCGGCCGTCCGGGATCGGGTGGCGGCCACGCCGACCGGTGGCGCCACCCGGTTCTCAAACGCCCCGGTTCTCAGGCGTCCCCGGTTCTCAGGCGTCCCCGGTTCTCAGGCGTCCCCGGTTCTCAGGCGTCCCCGGTTCTCAGGCCCCTTCGGCGGACAGCGGCGCGGGTTCGGAGTCGGCCAGGTTCTCGGGCAGGCGCAGGCCCTCGTGCAGCGGCACCAGTTCGGACTGGAGCACCAGCGCCGCCCCGCCGATGGCGGAGGCGGTGGCGGCCGAGCGGGACAGGCGGACGTCGACCCGGTGGGCGGCACGGGAGAAGAAGGCGCGGTCGAGTTCGTCGCGGACCACCGGCAGGTAGACCGACCCCGCGATGGCGAAGCTCGGCCCCGTCAGCACCAGCACCTCCAGGTCCATGATGTTGGCCAGGGTGCGGGCGGCGGTGGCGATGTACCGGGCCGAGCGCCCCAGGATGGCCAGCGCCGACGGGTCGCCCCGGCGGGCCGCGCGGCTGACCGCGGCGAAGTCCGACGACACCGACCTGGGCCTGCCGGTCAGGCCGGCGGCGCGGGCCAGGGCCGCGTCGGCGCGGGCGGCGGCGACGACCGCGCCCGGACCGGCCAGGACCTCCACGCAGCCGCGCGCCCCGCACCAGCACTCGGGGCCGTTGGCGTCCACGCAGATGTGGCCGACCTCCCCGGCGTTGCCGCTGGTGCCCCGGTAGGTGATGCCGTTGATCACCACGCCCGCGCCGATGCCCGTGCCCATGTAGAGGGCCGCCGAGGTGGCCGTGCCGCCGATGCCGCCGGACCAGTGCTCGCCCAGGGCGGCGGCGGTGGCGTCGTTGTCCAGCACCACCGGCAGCGCGGTGGCCCGCTCCAGCGCCTCGCCGAGGGGGAAGTCCTCCCACTTGCGCATGGACGGCGGGGTCAGGCCCATGCCGGTGGTCGAGTTGAGCGGCCCGGGGGAGACCAGGCCCAGGCCGAGGACGCGGACCCGGTCGACGCCGACGCCCTCGATGAGGGAGTCCACCTCGCCCGCCATGCGCTCCACCACGGTCTGCGGCTCGGCCGCGCCCGCGCCCGCCCTCGTGATGCGCGCGACGACGGAACCGCCCAGGTTGGTGAGCACGTAGGTGATGCCCGCGTGGTCCAGGTGGACCCCGACCGCGTAGCGGGAGGAGTGGTTGAGCTGGAGCAGCACGCGGCGCTTGCCGCCGGTGGACTCGGCCCGGCCGGTCTCGACCACCAGGCCCTCGTCGATGAGCTTGCGGACCACGGTGGAGATGGTCGCGCCGGTGAAGCCCGTGGCGTTGATCAGCCCCACGCGGCTGATGGTGCCCGCCGCGCGGATCACGTCGAGCACGGCGGCCTTGCTGCTCGCGTGGTGGGTCGCCCGCGCAGGTCCGCTCACGTGGCCTCCGTCTTGGTTCGTCGTCGGTCGAAGGGTAGCAACTTGACCCGCAGATGAAGCGGAAGTGTTGACTTCGTTTCTTCGTTGACTTAACAATCTGCCTCAACGCGGGACCGCGGCCGGTCCTGGGCCAGGAGAGGAATCAACGATGTTCCTGAAGGCAAGGCGCTCCTCACGGGCACGCGTGGCGGCGGCCGGACTGGCCGCGGTCGCCATGCTGGCGACCGCGTGCGGCGGGTCGAACGACTCGGGCGGCGACCGGAACACCGACACGCTCGTCGTGTACACCGGCCAGTCCGGCGACTGGCAGCTGAACTTCAACCCGTTCTCGCCGACGATGCTGGAGGGACCGGGCACGATCTTCGAGCCCCTGTTCTTCTTCAACAACGTCCGCGACGTCGAGCCCAGGCCGCGCCTCGGCAAGAGCTTCACCTGGAACGCCGACGGCACCCGACTGGACGTCGAGCTGCGCGACGACGCCGAGTTCACCGACGGCGAGAAGTTCACCGCCGAGGACGTCGTGTTCACCCTGGACATGGTCAAGAACAACCCGTCCATGAACGGCACGGGCTACAAGGGCGTCGCCACCGCGGTCGACGACACCCACGTCTCGATCACGTTCCCCGAACCCTCCTTCATGGAGGGCCCGCAGGTGCTCGGCCGGATCTGGATGGTCCCCCAGCACAGGTGGAAGGACATCGCCACCCCCGCCACCGACGTCGTGTCCGAGCCGGTGGGCACGGGCCCGTTCCAGCTCGCCGACTTCAAGGCCCAGGCGTTCACGCTCAAGTCCAACACCGGCTACTGGGCCGGCGAGCCCGCGCTGAAGAACATCCGCTACGTCGCGCTGTCGGGCAACCAGTCCGGTGAGGCCGCGCTGCGGCAGGGGCAGATCGACTGGCAGACCGGCCCGGTGCCGGACATGGCCAACATCGAGAAGAACTACCCCGGCTACAAGGGCATCACCATCCCGCTCAACCAGGCCGCGTTGTTCACCTGCTCCAACGCCGAGCTGGGCTGCCAGGGCCCGCAGACCGACGTGGCCGTGCGCAAGGCCGTGTACTACGGCATGAACCGCACCCAGATCAACTCGCTGGCCTTCGAGAACACCGCCGGCGAGATCTCGCCCGGGTTCGCCCTGCTGGAGCGGGACGAGCCGGTCGTCTCCGACGAGCTCCAGGAGCGCTCCGCGCCGATGCAGCCGGACGTGGCCAAGGCGACCGCCGCCCTGGAGGGCGCGGGCTACGCCAAGGGCCCCGACGGCGTCTACGCCAAGGACGGCAAGCCCGTCGCCATGACGATCAAGGTCGTGGCCGGCTGGACCGACTACATCACCGCCGTGGAGACCATCGCCCAGCAGCTCCAGCAGGTCGGCATCAAGATCACGCCGCAGCAGGTGTCCTGGAACGAGTGGTCCGACTCGCGCGGTCGCGGCCAGTACGAGCTGCTGATCGACGCGCTGCACCAGGGCCCCGCGCCCGACCCGTTCTACAACGCGTCCTACTTCTTCAGCACCGCCACCACGGCCAAGGTCGGCGAGGTCGCCAACCCGAACTTCGCCCGCTTCTCCAACCCCGCCGTCGACGGCGCGCTGACCGCGCTCAAGGGCGTGAACCCGGAGGACGACGCGGCCCGCCAGCCGTACTTCGACACGATCCAGACCGAGATCGAGAAGTCGATCCCGTACATCCCGATCCTCACCGCCGGCACCACCAGCGAGTACAACGCCAAGAAGTTCACCGGCTGGCCGACCCAGGACGACCTCTACTCGTTCCCGGCCGTCTGGGCGCGGCCCGAGCACTCGGAGATCTTCCTGAAGCTCAAGCCCGCGGGCCAGTAACCCGGCACCAGAACCGATTGGCGGACCGATGAGGTACTACGTCCGGAAGTTCGCGTTCTACCTGGTCGCCTTCTGGGCGGCGCTGACGCTGAACTTCTTCATCCCGAGGCTGATGCCGGGAAACCCGGTGGACATCCTCATGGCGAAGCTCGCCCAACGGGGCGGGACCGTGGACCCGTCGGCCCGCCGGGCGTACGAGCTGCTGCTCGGCGGGAACAGCAGCGAGTCGCTCCCCCGGCAGTACCTGTCCTACCTGGGCAACATGTTCCGCGGTGACCTGGGCGTCTCGGTGTCGGCGTTCCCGACCCCGGTGTCCCAGATCATCGGGGAGGCCCTGCCCTGGACGCTCGTGCTCGTGGGCATCGCGACGTTCCTGTCGTTCGTCCTCGGCATCGCGCTGGGCATGTTCGTCGGTTGGCGGCGCGGCACCTGGCTGGACGGCCTGGTGCCCGCCACCACCGTGCTGGCCGCCGTGCCGTACTTCTGGCTGGCGCTCATCCTGGCCGCGGCGCTGGCGTCCGGCCTGGGCTGGTTCCCGCTGCTCGGCGGCTACGACGTGGTCCTGTCGCCGGGCTGGGACGCGGACTTCATCGGCTCCGCGATCTACCACGGCACGCTGCCCGCGCTGACCATCGTGCTGTCCTCGGTCGGCGGCTGGCTGCTGGGGATGCGCAACATGATGGTCTCGGCCACCGCCGAGGACTACGTGCTGACCGCGCGGGCCAAGGGCCTGCGCGACTCGCGGATCATGATCAAGTACGCGGCCCGCAACGCGGTGCTGCCCTCGGTGGCCGGCTTCGCCATCTCGCTGGGCTTCGTGGTGTCCGGGTCGGTCATCACCGAGCAGGTGTTCTCCTACCCCGGCATCGGCTCGAAGCTGCTCCAGGCCGTGCAGAACAACGACTACGCCCTGATGCAGGGCATCTTCCTGGTGATCACGGTCGCCGTGCTCGGCGCGAACCTCGTGGTCGACCTGCTGTACGCCGTCATCGACCCGCGCACCCGCGTCAGCGGCTGAGAAGGAGAACGGACACCGTGACGAACCTCAGTCCGGCCACCGTCGTGCCGCCCCGGGGACGCTCGGGCCTGCGGTCGATGCTGCCGCGCTGGTCGCCCAAGCTGGGCATCGGCCTCGCCCTGATCGTGGCGATCACCCTGTTCGGCCTGGTCGGGCCGCTGCTGCTGGGCGACCCAAACCTCATCCGGGACCTCGGCCTGACCTCGCCGGGCGGCGAGTTCCTCCTCGGCACCACGCTGACCGGCCAGGACGTGCTGGCGCAACTGGCCTCCGCCACGCGCGGCTCGCTCTACATCGGCCTGCTGGTCGGCGTGATGGCCACCGTCCTGTCGGCGCTGTTCGGCATCATCGGCAGCTACGTCGGCGGGTACGTGGACGAGGCGTTCTCGCTGTTCTCCAACGTCATGCTGGTGATCCCCGGCCTGCCGCTGGTGATCGTGATCTCCGCGTTCGTGCCCGCCGACCAGCGCGGCTCGTGGACCATCGCGGTGGTGCTGGCGATCACCGGCTGGGCGGCGTCGGCCCGCGTGCTGCGCGCCCAGACGCTGTCGCTGCGCAACCGCGACTACGTGGCCGCGGCGAAGGTGTCCGGCGAGAAGCCGTGGCGCGTGATCACCGTCGAGATCCTGCCCAACCTGCTGCCGCTGCTGGCCTCGCAGTTCGTCTTCGCGGTCATCTACGCGATCCTGAGCGAGGCGGGCCTGTCGTTCCTCGGCCTGGGCGCGTCGAACTCCTCGACCCTGGGCACGATGCTCTACTACGCCCAGAACGGCTTCGCGCTCCAGCGCGAGGCGTGGTGGTGGTTCGTGCCGCCGGGCCTGGTCATCGCCCTGTTCGGCTGCGGCCTGTCGCTGGTCAACTTCAGCATCGACGAGATCATCAACCCCAAGCTGCGCGACATCCCGCGCCGTCGCGCCGCCGAGCCGGACCGCGCGGCCGGGCCCGTGGCGAGCACCGACGCCGACGCCGACGCCGTGATGACCGTGCGCGACCTGTCCGTGGTCTACCGGGTCGGCACGCCGGTGCACGCGGTGAAGGACGTGTCGCTGACGCTGCGGCGCGGCGAGATCCTGGGCCTGGCCGGCGAGTCCGGCTGCGGCAAGTCGACCCTCGCCTACGCGATCAACCGCCTGCACCGGCCACCGGCCGAGGTCACCACCGGCTCGGTCACGTTCCACGACCGCGACGGCGACGACCTGGACGTGCTCGCGCTCGGGCCCGGTGAGCTGCGGGAGTTCCGCTGGTCGAAGCTGTCGATGGTGTTCCAGGGCGCGATGAACGCGCTGAACCCGGTCATCACCGTCCGGGCGCAGCTGGAGGACGTGCTCACCACGCACCGGCCGGGGATGACCGGGGCGCAGCGCCGGGCGCGGTGCGAGGAGGTGCTCCGGCTCGTCGGCGTCGACGTGCGGCGGCTGCGCTCCTACCCGCACGAGCTGTCCGGCGGCATGAGGCAGCGCGTGGTGATCGCCATGGCGCTGCTGCTCGACCCCCAGGTCATGATCATGGACGAGCCGACCACCGCGCTGGACGTGGTGGTGCAGCGCGGCATCCTGCGGGAGATCCTGCGGCTGCGCGACGAGATCGGCTTCGCCGTCCTGTTCATCACCCACGACCTGCCGCTGCTGCTCGAACTGGCCGACCGCATCGCGGTGATGAAGGACGGCGAGGTGGTCGAGTACGCGACCGCCGAGGAGGTGTACGCGCGGCCGGCGCACCCCTACACGCGCGAGCTGCTCGAATCGTTCCCCAGCCTGACCGGCGAGCGCGGCGCGTTCGTCCGGACCGGCGACCGGGCCGAACCCGCCGGGGCCGAACCCGCCGGAGCCGGCGGGGTGGCCGGGCTGCCCGGTGGTCCGATCCCCTCCGGTCCGATCCCTTCTGGTCCGATCCCTTCTGGTCCGATCCCTTCTGGTCCGATCCCTTCTGGGCCGACCCCCTCTGGAGGCGTCCGATGACCACGCTGGAAGCGCACGAACTGGTCAAGGACTTCCACGTCCGGGTCGGCCTCAGGCGGGTGCGGCTGCGCGCGGTGGACCACGTCTCGTTCACCCTCACGCCAGGCCGCACGGTCGCGCTGGTCGGCGAGTCCGGCTCCGGCAAGTCCACCATCGCGCGGATGATCGCCCGGCTGGAGAAGCCCAGCTCCGGGTCCATCACCGTGACCGGCGATGACGGGCGGCGGGTGGCCGACCGGCGGTACCGCGACCACGTGCAGATGGTGTTCCAGGACCCGTTCGCCTCGCTCAACCCGTTCCACACCATCGCCCACCACCTGGAGCGCCCGCTCAAGCTGCACGGCAAGCCGCACGGGTGGGACGAGGTGGTGCGGCTGCTGGAGCGCGTGTCGCTGCCCGGCCGCGACGTCGCCCACCGCCGCCCGCACGAGCTGTCCGGCGGCCAGCGGCAGCGCGTGGCCATCGCGCGGGCCCTGGCGCCCGGCGCGCGGGTCGTGGTGGCCGACGAGCCGGTGTCCATGCTCGACGTGTCGATCCGGCTGGGCGTGCTCAACCTGCTCGCCCGGTTGCAGCGCGAGGAGCAGCTGGCCGTCCTCTACATCACCCACGACCTGGCCACCGCCCGGCACTTCTCCGACGACATCCTGGTGCTCTACAAGGGGCGCGTGGTCGAGCGGGGACCCGCCGACGAGGTGATCCTCAACCCGCAGCACCCGTACACCCGCATCCTGGCGTCCGCCGCGCCCGACCCGGACGCGCGGGGCCGCTCCCTCGACATCGACCCGGCCGAGGTCGAGCGGGCGGGCGCGGCCGCCGCGTACGACCACGACACCCGGCGCTGGGAGGAGTCCGTCACCTGACGCCGACCCGGTCGCCCGGCCCCGGCCCCGGCTCGCGCTGCGGGTCGAGCCGGGGCCGGTGAGCCTGCTCTCGCTGCGCCCGGACGGGCCGCTCGACGGCGTCGGCGTGCCGCTGGTCGAGGTACGGGCGCACGGCCACGGGCCTGGGTCACCACTCGCCGATCACCGGGGGTGCGACCGCGTCGGTGTTGCCGAACACGGCCTCGGGGTCCGGTTCGAGCAGGTAGGACGGGGTTGCGTGGTCCTTGTCCTCGTCGTTGCCGCCGGAGGCGGGCGGCATCGCCCCGCCGCCCGGGGGCAGGGCGGACGCGGAGCCGGGACGGGCCGTCGCGGCACCCCGGGTGGCCGCTTCGGGGTGGGCTGGGTTGCCCAGGACGCCACTGGCGCTCCTGGCCGCACCGGGCCCGCCCGCGCCGCCGTGGTGGCCTGGGCCACCGCGCGACCCCGTGCCGGTGGGAGACCCCGTGCCGGCGTGCGGACCGGCGCCGCCGGCTAGCCTGGCGTTGATGCCCCTGGCCGAGCCGGGACCGCCGACCCCGCCGCCGTACCCGCCCGGGGGCGACCACGGGGAGTTGGCGTGCGCCGAGCTGCCGTGACCGGGTGCGTACCCGGGCTGCGGGGCAACCGGACCCGGTCCGACACCGCTGGGGGTGGTCGACGTGCCGCCGCCGGGCGTGGTGACGGCCGCTCCCTGGGGAGCTGTCGTGCCGCTCTGGTGCGATGGCGCCTGGGCGGTGTCGGTGGCACCGGGCGTGGGTGGAAGCCCGTGTTCGGTCGCTGACCGGTTCCCGTAGGTGGTGGAGATCGGCTGCTGCTGCTGTTGGTGCGGGGGCGGCGGGGACGGGGGTGGAGGCGGGGCGAACGCGGGCTGGGCGGCGGAGGTCTCGGCGAGGGTGTGGTCGTAGGCCCGCACCGCATCGGCGGCGTCCCGGTGGGCCTGCAGCTGCCGTTCGTACTCGGCGTAGTCGGCGCTCGCCTGCCGCGCCTGCTCGAACGGGTCGGTGATCCTCGCCAACCGCTGCTTGATCACCGCGAGGTCGAGCGGCTCGGCGGGTGGCCGCGGGACCTGGGCCCGCACCTGTTGCAGGGCCTCCGCCTGCTGGGCGAACAGCGTGCCGGCCAACTGCGCCGAGACCGCCGAATCGCCCACCTTGCGCCCCAGCTCGAACAGCGCGCTCCGGGCCGCGTCGCCGTTCTCGCCCGTCCACCTCGTGCTGCTGGTGTTGACGGCGTTGATGATCGCGTCGTTGAACTCGGCCAGGTGGTTGCCCAGCTTGTTCCACGCCTGGCCGTACTCGCCCACCACCCCGGGATCGCTGATCTCGTGGACCGCGTCGTACAAAGTCTTGTGCGGCAGCGCCGGGTAGAAGACGTCGGGGGCCGCGGGCGCGCCGCGGGTCATCACCTCGTCCTTGAGCTGCGCGGCCTGCGCCGCCACCAGCGCGGCGGCCTTCCACTTGGCGACCAGGGCGGCGAACGGTCCCCACAGGACTCCCTCCCCGGTCAGCCTCTTCTCCGCGTCCTGGATCGTCTCTGTCCTGGAGACGCGCTCGATACCGCGCCCCTCGGCGGGTGGCGTACCGGGCGATGGGTGGTTCACGTGTTCTCCCGGGGAGGTCAGGGGAGTCTGGGCTCCAGCAGTGCGGCCAGCTCACGGGCGAACGGGCACGGGTCCTCGTCCAGGTTGGCCTTCAACGCGATGTCGACCCGTGAGGACGAGGAGACGCCCAAGACGAGGAAGCAGCTGCCGTCCGAGCCCACCCACGACTTCGCGTCGTGGTCGCCCACCCGGAAGTCGGTCACCGGGCCGGTCGTGCTCGCACCGGCGAGCCCGACGTTGGTCCGGACGTCGATCGCCAGCAGCCGGCCCTCGGTCCGGTACACGCAACTGCGAGCGGTGCCGAGGTCGTCCCGGACCCCTCCGCCGTCGAGCGGACCGGACGCCCGTTCGACCTCCTCGTCGGTCAACAGGCCGCAGGGGTCGGCGTCGTCGAGCGTGCGCGGGGTGCCGCCGGGAGCGACGGACGAGGGCACCGGTGAGGCGGAGACCTCGACACCCGAGCCGCCGGCGGGGGACGCCTCACCCGCCACCGGCCCACCGCACGCCGCGGTCGCGAACAACACCGCGGCGAGGGAGAGGCCGACAAGGTGTTTACGGGAGTGCATTGCTGCCTACCTCGTGTAGTCAGTGGGAGAGAGGTGAGAAGCCTGTTTGTTCAGCTGTTGCGTTTTCTCCCGTTCTGCGGCTTGGTAATCGGCAACAGCTCGTTCGACCAGGCCACGCAGCCTTTCGAGCTCCTCCAGGAGCTTGGCCAGCACGACCGCTCCACCCTGGACGGGGTCGCCGGCGATGGAGGCGAGGAAAGGTTTGTAGACCTGCGCGGCGGGTGTCGTCCCCAGGGGTGGCTCCTGCTTTAGTCGATCGGTCTTCTGCAGCTCTTCTTTCAGGTCGTAGGATATCTCCTGTATCGATCGAATCAAAGCACCGCCTGCGCCCTCGTCGATCGTGAAGCCCCCGGTCACGGCGGTGCTGAACTGGGAGATCGCCCCCGTGACGCCCATCAAGCCGTGGAAGAGATCCGCCATGCCGGTGTCCGTCCCCTGCTTCGCGTGGTGTGCTGCGCGTTCGATGTCCCTGATACCGGTTGTGATGGAGAAATTCCGCGACCGGTTCGGTCTCTCACCCGTAAGTATCAATAATTCCACTCAAGTGGGACTCCGTGTACCGCCGGTCCCACGACCGGTAAGTGACACTGAGTTCGCCCACCGGTCCGGTCCCCGGCACCACCGCGTACCGGCCCACGTCGGTGTCGAGGTAGCTCAACGAGCCCACGGCCTCCTCCCGCCCCCGCCGGTCACGGGCGCCGACCACGAAGTACCCCGCCCCCGTCCGAGGCCGGCGCAGCACCTCGGCGGCCAGGGACTCCGCCGTAGGGGTGAAGCGCTCGCGCCTCGTGACGCGGAATTGCGAGAAGTCCTCGTCTTCATCGCGCGCCGCGCGTTCGACAACCGTAACGGGTTCGCCGGGGGCCGCCGGCCGATCGGGCAGCAGACCCACCAGTCCGCACACCGCGGACTGCGCGGAATACCACCTCAGGCTGATGCTCCCGCCCACTTGGACGGCCAGCAAAGCCGAATGCCCCTCGAATGCGGCCAGTGCGGCGATGTGTTCGCCCGACACCGTGCCGACCAGGGCGGTGGTCAGCGGCGCGCAGGCGAACAGGCGCAGTGCCTCGGTGAATTCCGGTGCGAACCGCGAACCCTCGACCAAACCCCGGGAAGCGAGGTCCCGGTGCACGGTCCCGACCAACCTCACCCGTTCGGCACTGGTGGACCCGTGGTACCCGATGGTGAAGGGAAAGCGCCTGACCTCCAGGCCGAGGGCATCACCCACCACGTCGAGTTCCGCTGGTGAACAGACGATCTCCTCGGGCAACTCGTTCTCTCCCCTTTCGCCCCGGCGGTCCATGATCACACCAAGCGGAGGAAAAGAAGCCGCACATTTCGGGGATAATCGGGTGACAAAACACGGGTGCCGCACACCTCCACGATGTGCGGCACCCGTTCGGGTCAAACCCGGGTCAAACCCCGCTCACACGGCGGTCACCCGCAGCAGCACCAACCGCTCCGGGTACAGCACCGGCGCCTGAACCCCCGCCGCCCCCAGCACCCGACCCGGCAGCACCAACCCGGCCGACCACCACGGCAGCGCGACCCCCCAGTCGTAGGCGTTCCCGTCCGGCCGATCCCCCGGCGGCAGCGGGCGGACGTGGTAGCGGCGGTCCGGGGACAGGCCCGGCAGCCGGACCGCCCCCGGCGGGTACGAGGCCGACGTGGTGGGTGACACCACCGCGAACACCGCGTCCGACCCGTCCTCCGCCACCACCCCGTGCACCTCGACCGCCGGGTCCGGGTGGTCGCCGTGCACGGCGACGCCCGTGTGGAGCAGGGGGCGCAACTCCTTGTAGAGCGCCACCCACTCGCGCAACCGCCCCAGGTCCTCCGGCGACGCCGCCGTCAGGTCCCACTCGATGCCGAAGTGGCCGAACAGGGCCGTGCCGGCGCGGAAGTCCAGCGGGTGCCGCCGGTGGGTGGTGTGGGAGGTCCCCGAACCGACGTGCGTGCCCATCAGCTCCAGCGGCACCAGCGCGTTCGTCCAGCGCTGCACGGCCTGCCGCTCCAGGGCGTCGATGCAGTCCGACACCCACACCCGGTCGGTGCGCTCCAGGATCTCCAGGTCCACCCGCCCCCCACCGGAGGAGCAGGACTCGACCTCGACGCCGGGGTGCCGCCGCCGCAGCTCGTCGAGCAGCCGGTACACCGCCAGGGTCTGCCCGTGCACGCCCGCGCGCCCGGTCACCCGGTGGCCCGCCTCGACCAGGTCCCGGTTGTGGTCCCACTTCAGGTACGACACGGGGTAGGTGGTCAGCAGGTCGTCCAGCCGCTCCAGCACGTACTCGTACGCCTCGGGCCGTGCCAGGTCGAGCACCTGCTGCGACCGCGCGGGACGGGGCAGCCGGTCGCCCGCCGCCATGAGCCAGTCCGGGTGGGCCCGCGCCAGGTCCGAGTCCGGGTTGACCATCTCCGGTTCGACCCAGAGGCCGAACTGCATCCCGAGGCCCGTCACGTGGTCGGTCAGCGGCCCCAGCCCGTCCGGCCACACCTCGTCCGAGACGTACCAGTCGCCCAGGCCCCGCCGGTCGTCCCGGCGCGACCCGAACCAGCCGTCGTCCAGGACGAAGCGCTCCGCGCCCACCGACGCGGCGGCGTCCGCCAGCGCCTTGAGCCGCGCCAGGTCGTGGTCGAAGTACACCGCCTCCCAGGTGTTGACCACCACCGGGCGCGGCGTGGTCGGGTGCGACGGGCGCGACCGCAGGTGCCGGTGGAAGCGCGCGGAGACCTCGTCCAGGCCGACGCCCCACGACCCGTACTGCCACGGGGAGGTGTACGACCCGCCGGGCTCCAGCACGACCTCGCCGGACAGCAGCAGCTCGCCGGACCCGAGCAGGGACACCGAGTGGTAGGTCCGCTCGGCGAACGTCCGGTGGTTGCCCGACCAGGCCGTGTGCACCGCCCGGATCTCGCCCGACCGGTTGCCGAACCCGGCCGTGCCCGCCGCGAGCAGGTACGCCGAGTCGTAGCCGGTGCGCCCGGTCCGGTTCTCCCGCACGCGCAGGCCCTGCGTGAACGCCGTGCGCTGCGGGCTGCGCTCCCGCGCCCACCGCCCGGTGAAGTCCAGCAGCTCCACCGCCTCCGCCGGCACCGGCAGCACCAGGTTCACCGCGTCCACCGCGAACGGGGTGCCGCCGGTGTTGGTCAGCGCCGCCCGCTGCCGCACCAGCCCGGCCGGGGTCAGCTCCACCACCAGCGCCAGCGCCAGCCCGGCCGCCTCGTCCACCGCCCGCACCACCGGGCCGTCCGCCCGGCCGTCCACCGACACCACCCGGAACGCGGTGGAGAAGTCGCGCCCGGCCCGGTTCCCGACGATCCCGGGCGTGCCCAGCCAGCCCGCCGACTGCTCCGGCAGCACGGCCACGTCCACGGTGCCGTCCACGGAGAACCCGATGGGGTGCGGCACCTGCGCGACCACCAGCGCCTCCAGCTCCACCGGGGACAAATCCCCCAGGTCGGCACCCCAGTACCGGACCCGGGGGAGGGTGCCGCCGGAGAGGTCGAGCACCAGGCTCACACCCGCCGCGCGCAGGTGCGTCACGTCCGCCACTTGTGGTTTTCCTCTCTGGCGCCCAACGTCGTTGACTTACTTTAGTTGCTGGCGTAAGAATCGCCATACCCTGCTGTTCACAAGGCAGAACCCGCCGCCGTCGCCCGGAAAAGAGGAACGATGATCCGCAGTACCCTGCACGACGGGTGGCGACTGAGTGCGGTGGGCGGTCCCGTCCCCGGGGACGTCGGGATCGCCGACGTCCCGGCCGAGGTGCCCGGCAGCACCCACCTCGACCTGCTGGCGGCAGGTCTCATCCCGGAGCCCTACCTCGACTCGAACGAGACCGGGCTGGCCTGGATGCACCGCGTCGACTGGCGCTACGCCCTGACCTTCGAGGCGGCGGCGGCCGGACCGGGCGAGAAGGTCGAGCTGGCCTTCGACGGCCTGGACACCGTCGCCACCGTCGAGCTCAACGGCACCGTCCTGGGCCGCACCGCCAACATGTTCCGCTCCTACCGGTTCGACGTGCGCGAGCACCTGCGCGACGGCGCCAACGACCTGGTGGTCACCTTCCGCTCCGCCCTCGCCTACGCCGAGGAGCAGGACGAGGCGCTGGGCAAGCGCGCCCGCGTCTACCCGCACCCGATGAACACCGTCCGCAAGATGGCCTGCTCCTTCGGCTGGGACTGGGGCCCCGACCTCCAGACCGCCGGCATCTGGAAGCCCGTGCGGCTGGAGCGCTGGTCCGCGGCCCGGCTCGGGCGGGTGCGCCCGCTGGTCACCGTGGCCGCCGACGGCGCCGGCCTGGTCGAGGTGCACGCGGAGGTCGACCGCGCCGACGCGGACGCGGAGCTGACCCTGGTCGCCAGGACCGGCGGCGTCGAGCGGGCCGTGCGCGTCGAGGGCGGCGCGGCCGTGGTGACCGTCGAGGTGCCCGACGCCGAGCTGTGGTGGCCCGTCGGCCACGGCGCGCAGCCGCTCTACGACCTGGAGGTCGTCCTCAGGGCCGGCGACGAGGACGTGGACGCGGCGAGCCACCGCATCGGGTTCCGCACCGTCGAGGTCGACACCGAGCCCGACGCGATCGGCAGCCCCTTCACGTTCGTGGTCAACGGCAAGCCGATCTTCGCCAAGGGCGCCAACTGGATCCCGGACGACCACTTCCTCACCCGGGTCACCCGCGACCGGCTCGCGCGCCGCGTCGACCAGGCCGTCTCGGCCAACATGAACATGCTGCGCATCTGGGGCGGCGGGATCTACGAGTCCGACGACTTCTACGACGTCTGCGACGAGCGCGGCGTGCTGGTGTGGCAGGACTTCCTGTTCGCCTGCGCGGCCTACCCCGAGGAGTCCCCGCTCCGGGAGGAGGTCGAGGCCGAGGCCCGCGACAACGTCGCCCGCCTGACCCCGCACCCGTCCCTGGCGCTGTGGAACGGCAACAACGAGAACCTGTGGGGCTTCGCCGACTGGGGCTGGGACGAGCAGCTCCAGGGCCGCACCTGGGGCCTCGGGTACTACACCGACCTGCTGCCCCGGGTCGTCGCCGAGCTGGACCCCACCCGGCCCTACTCGCCCGGCAGCCCGTACAGCCCCGGCGACCTGCACCCGAACGAGGAGACCCACGGCACCCGCCACGAGTGGGAGGTGTGGAACCGCGTCGACTACGCCCGCTACCGCGACTTCGCGCCGCGCTTCTGCTCGGAGTTCGGCTTCCAGGGCCCGCCGACCTGGGCGACGCTCACCCGGTGGGTGCACGACGAGCCGATGACGCCGACCTCGCCCGCGTTCCTGCTGCACCAGAAGGCCGAGGACGGCAACGGCAAGCTCGACCGCGGCCTGGCGCCGCACCTGCCCGCGCCCGGCGCGTTCGAGGACTGGCACTGGGCGACCCAGCTCAACCAGGCCCGCGCGGTCGCGTTCGGGGTCGAGCACTTCCGCTCGCACTGGCCGCGCACCGCGGGCGCCCTGGTCTGGCAGCTCAACGACTGCTGGCCGGTCACCTCGTGGGCCGCGGTCGACGGCGACGAGCGGCCCAAGCCGCTGTACTACTCGCTGCGGCACGCCTTCGCGCCGCGCCTGCTGACCGTCCAGCCCCGCGACGGCCGGGACGCGCTGGTCGCGGTCAACGACACCGACGAGGTCTGGACCGGTGAGGTGGCGCTGAGCCGGCAGACCTTCGCGGGCGAGGAGCGGGCGGCGGCTAAACTCCCGCTCGACGTGCCGGCGCGGTCGGTGGTGGCGTTGGCGCTCGCGGACGAGCTGCTGGCACCCGCGGACCCGGAGGGGGAGGTGCTGGTGGTGAGGACGGCCGACGCGCGCACCGCGCACCTGTTCCGGGAGGACCTGGAGCTGGCCTACGACCCGGAGCCGCTGACCGCCCGCGCGCACCGGGTCGACGGCGGGTACCGCGTGGACGTGACCGCGAACTCCCTCGCCCGCGACGTGGCCGTGCTGGCCGACCGGGTCGCCGAGGACGCCGAGACCGACGACGCCCTGGTCACGCTGGCCGCGGGCGAGAGCCACTCGTTCCTGGTGCGCACCGCGGCGTCGGTGGACCCGGCCGAGCTGACCGACCGGCTGGTGCTGCGCTCCGCCAACGGGCTGTGCGCCGTGGTCCGCGCGTGAGCACGGGCTCCGTCGGCCTCGTCCTGGCCCGCCCCGCGCGCCTGCTGGGCGCGGAGCCGTTCTTCATGGAGTTCATCGCGGGCATCGAGGAGCGGTTGGCCGAGGACGACCGCTCCGTCCTGCTGCACGTGGTGGGCGCCGAGGACGCCGAGATCGCCGCCTACCGCAGGTGGGCGGCCGGCTCGGTGGTGGACGCGGTGGTGGTGGTCAACCGCACCGCGGACGACCACCGGCCCGCGGTGCTGCGGGAGCTCGGGCTGCCCGCGCTGTACGTGGGGGAGCCGGACGAGCTGGCCGTGCCCGCGGTCCGCACGGACGACGCGGGCCCGGTGCGCGAGGCCCTGGCCTACCTGCTGGAGCTGGGCCACCGCCGCATCGCGCGGGTCAGCGGCCCGGACACCCTGCTGCACACCCGCGCCCGCACGGCGGCGCTGCTGGCCGGCTGCGCCGAGGCCGGCGTGGAGCCGGTGGTGCTGGTGGGCGACTACTCCGAGGAGTGCGGCGCCAAGCTGACCGCGGCGCTGCTGGGCGCCGCCGAGCCGCCCACCGCGATCCTGTACGACAACGACGTGATGGCGGTGGCGGGCCTGGCCGTCGCCAAGGAGCTGGGCGTGCCGGTGCCCGACCGGCTGAGCCTGGTGGCGTGGGACGACTCGTCGCTGTGCCGGCTGGCCTCGCCCGCGCTCACCACGATGAGCGTGGACGTGCACCAGTTCGGCGTGAGCGTGGCGGAGTCGGTGCTGGAGCTGGTCGCGGGCGGGCCGGTGGCCGAGCGCTGGTCGCCCACCCCGACGCTGCTGGCGCGGGGCAGCACCGCCGCGATCTGAGGGCGCGGAACGGGCGGGTTCGCCCGCCCCTTCCGCGCAACCGCTTAAGGGCACCGGCTCGTGGCGAAAACCCTGGCGTGCCAAGTGGTCTGGACCTCACGGACTCGCTTCCGCGGCCCCTTGACCAGACTTTGCTTAACCGCTTAACTAAGTCCATGGCCCTCAGCTCCGACCCGGTCGCGCTCGCCCTCGACATCGGCGGCACGAAGCTCGCCGCGGCCCTGGTCGGGTCGGACGGCGCCGTGCTCGCCCGCCGCACCGCCCCGACGCCCGCCGGCGACGCGGAGACCGTGTGGGCGGCCCTGTCCGCGCCGGTGGTGGAGCTGCTCGACCTGGCCACCGCCGGGGGCCGGGAGCTGCTCGGGGCGGGCATCGCCTCGGCCGCCCCGATGGACCGGCGCACGGGCGTCATCAGCCCGGTGAACATCCCCGGCTGGCGCGGGTTCCCGATCACCGCGCGGGTCGGCGAGCTGCTGCCCGGCCTGCCGGTGCGGCTCGGCGGCGACGCGCTGTGCATGGCGCTGGCCGAGTACCACCACGGCACCGGCCGGGGCAGCGGGTGCCTGCTCGGCATGGTGGTGTCCACCGGCATCGGCGGCGGGTTCGTGCTCGACGGCAGGCCGCTGTTCGGCGTCACGGGCAACGCGGGCCACGTCGGCCACTTCGTGATCGACCCGGCCGGGCCGCCCTGCGGGTGCGGCGCGAACGGGTGCGCGGAGGCCGTGGCCAGCGGCCCGTCCATGGTCCGCTGGGCGCTGGAGCAGGGCTGGCGGCCGCTGGGCGGCACCGCGGACGGCATCGCGCTCGCCGCGGCGGCCCGCGCGGGCGAGGCGGTCGCGCTGGCCGCGTTCCGGCGCTCCGGCGAGGCGGTGGCCCGGGTCGTCACGGTGGCCGCCGCGCTGTGCGAGATCGACCGGGTGGTGATCGGCGGCGGCGTGGCCCAGGCGTGGGACCTGCTGGAACCCGCCGTGCTCGAACCCCTCGCGGACCACCCGGGGCTGGACTTCATGCGCCGGGTGGAGGTCCGCCCGGCCACGCTGGGGATCGACTCGGGCCTGATCGGCGCGGCGGCGCTGCTCGTGGGCGACCGGGTCCCGTCGTTGCCGGTGGGGATCTGACCCCCCGTCCGGACAGGCTCGATGGGGGCGGTCGCGTCCCCGGTTGGGAACCTCTCGTGCGCAAGCTCGACACGATCATCCGGGACTACCACTGGGGTTCGCGGACCGCGCTCGCCGAGCTGCGCGGCGCGCCGTCGCCGAGCCCGGCGCCCGAGGCGGAGCTGTGGGTCGGCGCGCACCCCGACGACCCGTCCCGGCTGCGGGACTGCGGGGTGCCGCTGGACCGCTACCTCGCGGCCAACCCGGCCGGCCTGCTCGGGCCGGGCAGCCTGGCGGCGTTCGGCCCGCGGCTGCCGTTCCTGCTCAAGGTGCTGGCCGTGGACGCGCCGCTGTCGCTCCAGGTGCACCCGGACCGGGAGCAGGCCGCGACCGGGTACGCCGAGCGCGGCTACCGCGACGACCGGGCCAAGCCCGAGGTGCTGGTGGCGCTGACGGAGTTCGCCACGCTGGCCGGTTTCCGCGCGCCCGCCGCGACCGCCGCCCTGCTGGACGGGCTGGCCGTGCCCGGCCTCGCGCCGGTGCGGGCCGCGGTGGCGGCCGGCGAGGTCGGGGAGGCGCTGCGGCTGGCGCTGACCGGGACGACCGGCGGGCTGGTCGCGGAGGTGGCCGCCGCGGCGGCGCGGGCGCCCGCGCTGGCGCACGTCGCGGAGCTGGCGGAGGTCTACCCGGGCGACCCCGGGGTGGTCGCGGCACTGCTGCTCGACGCGGTGGTGCTGCGGCCGGGGCAGGCCGTGTACGTGGGACCGGGCGTGCCGCACGCGCACCTGCGCGGCGTGGGCGTGGAGCTGATGGTCAACTCCGACAACGTGCTGCGCGCGGGCCTGACCACCAAGGAGGTCGACGTGCCCGCCGTGCTGTCCGTCGTGGACACCCGCTGCGGGCCGGCCGCCGTGCTGGCCGGCGAGGTGGACGGTCCACTGAGGACATACCCGACCCCGGACCCGGAGTTCCGGCTGCACGAGGCGCGCCCCGGGGCCGTGCTGCCCGGCGGCGGTCCGCAACTCCTGCTGTGCGTCAACGGTTCCGTCGTGGTGCGCAGGGGCGGGGACGAGGTCGTGCTGGCGGCGGGCGAGTCGGCGTTCCTGCCCCACGACGAGGACGCGGCCCAGCTCGCCGGCGAAGGCCGGGCGTTCTGGGCCGCGGTGAACCTCGGTGCGTGAGCGCCTCCGGGGTGCGGCGGAGCGGGGAGGTCCCGCCGCACGACCGGGGAGCCCGGGTCCTACTGGAAGTTCACGTCACTGCACAGGTAGTAGGCCTGGTCCATGTGGCTGGCCTGCCAGATCGTGAAGACCACGTGGCGGCCGGTGCGGCTGCCCGCGTTCACCTGGGCCTGGTACAGGCCGGTGGTGCCGTAGCGACCGGTCGTGGTCACCAGCTCCAGGTCGCTCCAGCGCAGCGGCTGGGTGGCGGTGTTGACGCCCTGGCGGGTGATGTAGATCCGCAGGTAGTCCGCACCGTGCCGGGCCTGGTCGTCGATCCGCAGGGTGAACTGGCGCGACTTGTTCGTGACGTTCCACGCGCCGACCGTGTCGAGCGCCCGGTAGCGGCCGCTCTCGGCCAGACCACCGCTGCACAGCTGACCGTTCGGCAGGGCGCCCTGGTGGTTGCCGCCGACACCGTTGCGGTACAGGCCGTTCCAGTTCCACATCGCGTTGGGGTCGGCCTTCCACGCCTGCGCGCACATCGGGTCGGTCTGACCCATGTTCGGGTTCAGGTGGTCACTGCCCCAGCGCTGGTGACAACCGTAGTTGCGCGACGGCGGGTCGGTGACCGAGCCGTGTGCGCTGGCCACGGTCGTGGTGCCCACCAGGGTGACCGCGCTGGCGGCGAGGACCGCCAGGACCGAGGTGAAGACGCCGAAAACCGAACGGAGACCGCGTCTGGTCATGTGTGTCCTCCACGTTGAGGATGAACAGGATGTTCGACTGGGAGCGCTCCCAGTACCCCAAGGTAGCGAACTGGGCACGTTCTGTGAACCCCATGCGCGGACGAAGGTTTTTCGTTCCGGCAGAGCGCCGAACGGCCCAGTGGTCTGCCCTCGTCAGTGGTAATAGCCCTCCACGGCGGCCCGCGCCTCCCGGTACCGTGCCGGTCCCTCCTGCGGCACGGGCGGAAAACCACCACCCGGTTTGAGCTCGTCGAGCTGCGCGGTCGACAGCGCGAACACCACCCGGCCGAGCCCGGACCGCTCGATCGCGCCCGTGCACATGCCGCACGGCTGGCAGCTGGTGAACAGGGTGGTGCCCGCCGCCACCGCCGGGTCCAGCTCGCGCGCCGCCCACCGGGCCAGCTTCAGCTCCGGGTGCGCGGTGATGTCGTGGTCGGACAACGAGGTGTTGCGCTCCTCCGCCAGCACCTCCCCGTCCGGTCCGACCAGCAGCGACCCGAACGGCGGGTTGCCCGCCGCCCGCGCCTCGGCGGCCAGCTCGATCGCCCTGTCCAAGCTCATCCGAACTCCTTGCGCACGGTCGCCAGCGCCTGCCAGGCGACCTCGGGGTGCCGCGTCTCGGCGGGGTCGCCGAGGAACGGGTCCAGCACGACCGCTTCCGCGCCCGACTCGCGCAGCGCCGCCAGGTCGCCGACGACCTGCGCCACGGTGCCCTCGCCCATCCGCCGGTCCGGGCCGGGGTCGTCCGGGGTCAGGCGCAGCAGGACGCGCGGGGCGAGCGCGGGCACGGGCTTGCCCTCGCGGGCGGCGATGTCCGTCAACCGCCGCACCGCCTCCGCGTGCTGCCGGTGGGTGAGCCGGAGGCCGTGCCACGCGTCCCCGAACCGGACCGCCCGCCGCAGCGCCGCGTCCGAGTGCCCGCCCACCCAGACCGGCACGGTCCCGGCCCGGTAGTCGGCCTCGTCGGACCACGCCGCCCGCACCGCGCGCAGGCCCTCGTCGGTGAGCCGGCCGCGCTCGGCGAAGGGGACGCCCAGCGCCGCGTACTCCTCCCGCGCCCACCCGACGCCGACGCCGAGCACGAACCGGCCGCCGGACAGCTCGGCCAGGTTCGCCGCCATCCGCGCCACCAGCAGCGGGTGCCGGTAGGGCAGCACCAGCACGGTGGTGCCCAGGGTGATCCGCGAGGTCACCCCGGCCAGCCAGGACAGCGCGGTGAACGGCTCGTAGAAGGGGGCCGGGTACTGCTCCGCGACATCGGCGGTGACCGCCACGTGGTCGGAGACCATCAGCAGGTCGAAGCCCAGGCCCTCGACGGTCAGGGCCCACCGCCGCACCACGTCCGGGGAGGTGCCGGGGCCGAAGTTCGGGACGTTCACGCCGAGTCGCACGGGATCAAGGTTAGGCGGGGGAAGTGGTGTCGCTGAAGGGGTTCGTCCCGGTATGAGGGGGTCCGGCCCGTGGATACCACGGTACTTTGCCCCGGTGACCGTGAACCTCGACCAGACCGACTGGGCCATCCTCGCCGAGCTCCAGCGCGACGGCCGGCTCCCGATCACCGAGCTGGGCCGCCGGGTCAGCCTCAGCGCCTCGGCCACCACCGAGCGGGTCCGGCGCCTGGAGGGCGCCGGCGTGGTCACCGGGTACCGGGCCGAGGTCGACCTCGACAAGGCCGGCTACCCGGTGCTCGCGGTGGTGCGCCTCAAGTACCCCGGCAACCGCCACGAGCCGCTGCACGCGCTGCTCGCGGAGCGCGGCGAGGTGCTGGAGTGCCTGCGCACCACCGGTGACGACTGCTACACGCTCAAGGTCGCCGCCACCTCGATGGCGCACCTGGAGCGGGTGGTCGACGAGCTGATGGCGTTCGGCAGCACCACCACGAACGTCGTCTACAGCCAGACCCTGCCGTACCGGGGCGTGGCGCCGGCCGCGCCCCGGTAGCGGTTCACCGCCAGGGCGTGGCGGGCGGACACCCGGCCCACCGCCACGACCCGGCCCCTGGCGCCCCCGTGCCGGGCCTTGCCGAGGTCGCCGCCCGACGACACGACGACCGCGTCCGCGGCGAAGGGGCCCGGCAGCCACTCCCGGTCGCGCACGGCGGTGAAGGACGGGTGGTAGGCGGCGGTCGGGCCGTCGACGGTGCACTCCACCACGCCATGCTCGGTGTAGAGCACGGCGAGGTCGCCGCCGACCGGATCGACGTGGTACTGGTGCGGCACCGCCGGTTCGCGGTGCGGCGCGGCGGCCGCGCAGCCCTGCTCGATCTCGCCCACCCGCGCCGGGGCCAGGCCCGGGGACACCGACGGCGGCTCGGTGGTGGGTCCCGTGGTCGTCGCCGGAGCGGTCCTTGCCGGAGCGGTCGTCACGGGGTTGGTCGTCACGGGGTTGGTCGTCGCCGGGTTGGTCGTCACGGGGTCGGTCGTCACGGGGGAGGTCGCCGCCCCCGCGTCGTCGGTCGGCCGCTGCCCCGGCGCGAGCACCACGACCAGGACGGCCACGGCCGGCAGCCACGGCAGCGCCGAGTGGTGCTCCAGCCGCAGCCGGTCCCGCTTGCGCCAGGCGACCAGGAAGGTGTTCTGGAGGTGGTCCTCGGCCGCCGCCCACGAGGCGGTCAGCCGGAAGCAGTGGTTGTAGACCGCCCTGGCGTGCCGGTCGAACAGCACGCCGAACGCGTGCCCGTCGCCCGCCGACGCCTGTGCCCACAGCACCCGGTCGTCGGGATCATCGGTCGTCATGCCCTGTCAGTGCCCCCGGCGGCGGAAGTGTTGCCCCCGGGCCGGCGGAGCCCCCCGGCACGACCGGCCTCGCCGTTGAGGCCGGCCGCGCCGGGGCGGCCACCGCCCCCGCAACGCCCGCCGAGCGTTGCCGGGGCGGTTTTCGGCACGGGTGGGGAGCGCCCCCGCGGCAGCTCCCCACCCGGGACCGGGTGCGGCCGGGGTCAGGCGGGGATCCCCGCGCCCGCGGGCCGCCGGTGGAGCCCGGAATTGCGCGGACCCCTGCGCCAACTCCTCGCGAAAAGTTCCTGGGAACGCTCCCAGGATGACCGTAACCAGCGAGTTCACATATGGCAAGAATTTTCACATATCTGACCACAGGGCCGTTCACGCTGCTGAACAGCGCGAACGGCCCGTCGGGGAGGCATCGTCGAAATGCCGTCGAAACGGCAGACCGCCGGTGTTTCGTGAAACGGATTTACGAATGCGGGCAGGTGTCGCGGTACTCGGAAATGGCCGTGCCGCGCGGCGCCGGGCAGAGGAACTGCTCGTAGCGGGTGTCGTCGTCGATGAACCGCTTGAGCCACGAGACGCTGTACTTGGCGATGGTGGTGTTGGACGAGTTCGGCGCGAAGTGGCTCGCGCCCGCCAGCTCCAGGTACGCCTTGTCCAGGGTGGACGGCAGACCCGCGTAGAACGGCTCCGAGTGGGTCCGCACGGAGGCCACCGAGTCGTTCTCCGCGCCGATGACCAGCGTGGGCGTCCGCACGGAGGACCAGGTCTTGGTGGTGTTCCACGCGGTGAGCGGGATCGACGCCTGGAGGGTGGGCCGGTCCTTCGTGGCCTCCAGCGCGCCGCCGCCGCCCATCGAGTGGCCCATCACGCCGAGGCGGTCGGGGTCGACGCGGTCGCGCACGGAGCTGCGGGTGGTGAGGTAGTCCAGCGCCGCGAGGAGCTGGTCGCCGCGCGAGGCGGGCTGGTCGTAGCGGGAGTTCGTGTCGATGGTGAAGACCACGAAGCCCTGCGACGCCAACCTGGGGCCCAGCCAGGAGATGCTGGACTGCGCGGCGGTGTAGCCGGGCGAGATCGCGACCGCGCCGAAGGTGCCCTCGGCGGTGCTGGTCGGGTAGTGGATCGTGCCGCCGCCGAACCCGCTCGCGGACAGCGGGGAGACGGTGGTCTGACCGGTCGCGAACGGGCCGCGACTCGCTTCGATGCTGGAGTTCGTCGGGGCCGGGCCCCGCTCGTAGGGGTTGTCCGCGGCCTGGGCGACAGCGGTGGGGGCGGTGAGGGCGACCGCCGCGGCCAGGACGAGGACGCGGCGGGACAGGGGTGACCTCAAAGACATGCGTGTGCTCTTTCCCGGTGCGGGAGGACCTGGCGGAGAGTCCTGAGTGGACATTGCCTGCGCACTGACCGAGTGTGCGGCACTACCTACTGTCAGGTCAAGTAATTCGGCTCACAAAGGTTGGGTCCACCGGCCGCGTTCGGCTGGTCCGAATGCCACTCAGAGTTGGATGAAGATTTGACGAACTGCGTTGTCGCGAAATGGTTCAGACCTATTAGCGGGTCCCCGAAGTACCGGGAACTGCCGGGACCAATACCTCCTACCTGCACGGAAGCGCTCCCACGGAACCCTTGACCGGGACCGCGTCCGGAACGAGGATCGTGCGCGACAGAGCCGTCGCCCTGATGAACGGAACCGCCGAATGTCCCGCAGACACCTGAGCGCCGCGCTGGCCGCGGTGCTCACCGCAGGTCTCCTCACCGGGGGCGTGGCCACCGGTGTGGCCGGCGCCGCACCCGACTCCAAGACCCGGCAGCCGGTCATCGGCGAGCCGCGGACCGAGCACGGCTGCGCGCGGATCGAGAAGGACCTCCCCGAGCTGTCCGACTGGCCCGAGGTGCGCAGCCGGGTCCAGTCCACCCCCGCCGACGAGCGGCGGATCAAGAAGATCGTGGCGGGCATGACCCTGGCCGAGAAGGTCGGCCAGATGACCCAGCCGGAGATCGCCGCGATCACCCCGGACGAGGTCCGGGAGTACGGCATCGGCTCGGTGCTCAACGGCGGCGGCTCGTGGCCGAACCGCGACAAGCACGCGCCCGTCGACGCCTGGCTGGACCTGGCCGACGCCTACTGGCAGGCGTCCAGGACCACCCGCACCAAGATCCCGGTGATCTGGGGCATCGACGCCGTGCACGGCAACAACAACGTCTACGGCGCGACCGTCTTCCCGCACAACATCGGCCTGGGCGCGGCGCACGACCCGTGCCTGGTCCGCGACGTCAGCGCGGCCACCGCCGAGCAGATCCGCGCCACCGGCCAGGACTGGGCGTTCGCGCCCACGCTGGCCGTGCCGCTGGACGACCGCTGGGGCCGCACCTACGAGGGCTACTCCGAGGACCCGCGGATCACCCGCGCCTACGGCTACGAGGCCGTGATCGGGTTGCAGGGCCGCGGCAGGCGCGACGTGGACGTGCTCGCCACGGCCAAGCACTTCATCGGCGACGGCGGCACGATCGGCGGCAAGGACCAGGGCGTCAACCCCTCGACCACCGCCGAGATGATCAACGTGCACGGCCAGGGCTACTACGGCGCGCTCGCCGCGGGCGCCCAGACCGTGATGGTGTCGTTCAACTCCTGGGACAACGCGGAGCAGGGGATCGACGAGGGCAAGCTGCACGGCAGCGAGCTGGCGCTGAACGACATCCTCAAGGGCAAGATGGGCTTCGACGGCCTGGTCGTCTCCGACTGGAACGGCATCGGCCAGGTCGCGGGCTGCACCAACGCCGGCTGCCCGCAGGCCGTCAACGCGGGCATCGACGTCGTGATGGTGCCCAACGACTGGAAGGCGTTCATCGCCAACACGATCGCCCAGGTCGAGGGCGGCCAGATCCCGATGGCCCGCATCGACGACGCGGTGACCCGCATCCTGCGCGTCAAGCTCCGCTCGGGCGTGCTCGACAGCGCGAAGAAGCCCTCGGAGCGGCGCCACGCCGGCGAGGCCGACGCGCTGGAGGCCCGGAAGCTGGCCCGCGAGGCGGTGCGCCAGTCGCAGGTGCTGCTGAAGAACAACAACCGGGTGCTGCCGCTCAAGCCGCGGTCGAAGGTGCTGGTCGTGGGCAAGTCGGCCGACTCGATGCAGAACCAGACCGGCGGCTGGACGCTGACCTGGCAGGGCACCGGCAACACCAACGCCGACTTCCCGACCGGGCAGACCGTGCTCGGCGGGCTCAAGGAGGCGCTGGGCGAGCGGAACGTGGTGTTCAGCGAGACCGGCGACGTCGACCCGGCCGGGTTCGACGCGGTCATCGCGGTCATCGGCGAGACCCCGTACGCGGAGGGCGTCGGCGACATCGGCAAGCGGAGCCTGGAGGCCGCGAAGACCTACCCGCAGGACCTGGCGGTGCTGGACAAGGTCAGCGGCAAGGGCGCGCCGGTCGTCACGGTGTACGTGTCGGGCCGCCCGCTGCACGTCAACAAGGAGCTGAACCGCTCGGACGCGTTCGTCGCGGCGTGGCTGCCCGGCACCGAGGGCGGCGGCGTGGCCGACCTGCTGGTGCGCGGTCGCCACACCTGGCCCGGGTACACCGGCACGCTGTCCTTCTCGTGGCCGCGCTCGGCCTGCCAGACGCCGCTGAACCCCGGTGACGAGGGCTACGACCCGCTGTTCAAGCCGGGCTACGGGCTCAAGACCTGGTCCTACCGCCCGATGGGGAAGCTCGACGAGTCCTCGCCCGAGGGCGGCTGCTCCGGCAACGGCGGCGGTGGCGTCGCGACCGAGGACCTGGAGATCCACAACCGGGTCGACTCCGCCCCGTACCGCAGCTTCATCGGCTCCCCGGACAACTGGAGCGGCACGGAGCTGGGCCCGGACGCGGAGGCCGCGCACACCAACATCACCGTGGTGCCGGCGGACGTGAACGTGCAGGGTGACGCGCTGAAGACCACCTGGACCGGCAGCGGCGCGGGCCAGCTGTACCTCCAGGACCCGGCGGGCGGCAGCGACCTGCGGGGCTACCCCAACGCCAACGCCGCGCTGGTGTTCGACGTGGTCGTGCACCAGCCCCCGGCCGCCCGGACGGTGCTGAGCGCGCACTGCGTCTACCCCTGCCTCGGCGAGGTCAACGCGACCGGCGTGTTCGGCGGACTGCCGGTCGGCGTGAAGTCGACGGTGAAGGTGCCGCTGTCCTGCTTCGCCGAGCGCGGGCTGGACTTCGAGAGCGTGAACACGCCGTTCCTCGTCTACACGGAGGGCGCGTTCCAGGCGTCGTTCGCGAACGTGCGGTGGGTGCCGAAGGCGGCCGCCGACCCCGACGCGAGGACGTGCGCCGAACTGGCCGGCTGAGCCGGGACCGGATCGAGGACCGGGGGCGGGCCGTCAGTCACGGCCCGCCCCCGGTTCGCGTCGGCGCCCCGGTCCGGCCCGCGGCCGTGCGCCGGGACCGGGACGACCGCGCGAACCGGGACCAGGGCCGGGACGAGAGCCGCGACCAGGGCCGGGGCGCGAGCCGCGACCAGGACGCCGACGCGAGCCGGGACCACCCGCCGGCGTCACCACCCGCCCGCCCTCCGGCGTGCGCCGCGACCAGGACGACGACCGCGCCCACGACCTGGGTCGCGGTGAGCGACTGGTCCAGCGCGAGCCACCCGACGGCCGTCGCCACGACCGGGCTGAGCAACCCGAGGAACGCCACCCGCGTGGCGGGCAGCAGGCCGATGCCCCGGAACCACAGCGCGTAGGTCAGGGCGCCGCCGACCAGCCCCAGGTAGGCGTAGCCGCCGAGGTTGGCCGCGTCGAGCGCGGGCGGCGGCCCCTCGACCAGCAGCGCGATTGGCAGCAGCACCAGGCCGCCCGCCGCGAGCTGCCACCCTGTGACCGCGAGCAGCGGCGCGGGCGCGGGCCACCGCTTGCCCAGCACCACCCCGGCGGCCAGGGCCACCGCGCCGCCCAGCGCCGCCGCCACCCCGACCGCGTCGAGCCGGGCGTCGGCGCGCAGCACGAGCAGGGCGACCCCGCCGACGCCCGCCAGCCCCGCGAGGACCGCGCGCGTGGTGGCGGGCCGCCCGAGCAGCAGGGTCGACAGCCCCGCCACCACCAGCGGCTGCACCGCGCCCGCCGTCGCCGCGACCCCGCCCGGCAGGCGGTAGGCGGCCAGGAACAGCAGCGGCAGGAACAGGCCGATGTTGAGCGTGCCGAGCACCACCGCGCGCCACCACCAGTCGCCGCGCGGCAGCCGGCGGGTGAGCGCGAGCAGCAGCAGCCCGGCGGGCAGCGCGCGGAGCAGCCCGGCGAGGAGGGGGCGGTCGGGAGGCAGGAACTCGCTGGTCACGAAGTAGGTCGTGCCCCAGACGGCGGGGCGGTGGCGGTGATGGCGAGCGGGTATTTGCTTAGCACTAAGCTAAAGTAGCTTAGCGATGAGGTATCTAGGTGGGAATTCGACCATCGCTAAGCTGGGCGGGTGGCGGACCACGTCGACCTGGTGCTGGAGCAGTGGCACGCGCAACGTCCCGACCTGGACGTCTCGCCGATGGCGGTGGTCGGCCGGCTGACGCGCCTGAGCCGACTGGTGGACGGCGAGCTCCAGCGGACCTTCGCCGGCCACGGCCTGGACCGGGCCTCGTTCGACGTGCTGGCGACCCTGCGGCGCAGCGCCCCGCCGCACCGGCTCACGCCGACCGGGTTGATGCGCGCGTCGATGGTGACCTCGGGTGCGGTGACCCAGCGCCTCGACCGCCTGGAGGCCCGGGGGTTGGTCACGCGGACGCCGAGCGAGCGCGACGGGCGCGGGGTGGTGGTCGGGTTGACCGGGGAGGGGTTGGCCCTCGTGGACCGCGTGCTGCCGGACCACCTGGCCACCGAGGAGCGCCTGCTGGGCGGGTTGACGGGGGAGGAGCGGGCGGCGCTGGCGGGGGCGTTGGCGACGGTCCTCGAATCCCTGGGCGACACCCGCGACTGAGGTCCGACCCCGCTCCCGGAACCGCCCGCACTGGTCCGTTCGCCGGTCGTCGGCCCGTCTCGCCAGGGGCGAGCGGAGCATCCCACCGCACCCTCCCGGACCAATCCGCGTTCCGGGTCCTTCACAGCGAGTTTCCTTACCGTTACAGTTCTGGGAGCGCTCCCAGTCCGGTGTGCGGTCAGCGTCGACCGCGCACCGGACAGACCTCCTGCGCGGGACGACGTGGTCCCGCCCCGAAGGAAGTGATGCGGATGACCAGCTTCTCGTCCCGTCTGGACGCGCACGCGAACTCGCTGCGGGCGTTGAGCGTTCCCCTGCTCAGGGGCTCTCTCGGCGTGGTGTTCGTGTGGTTCGGCGCGCTGAAGGTGGCCGGTGCGACACCGGTCGCCGACCTGGTGGCCCGAACCGTCCCGTGGCTCGACCCGGGCACGTTCGTCCTGCTGCTCGAGGTGGTGGAGGTGGTGCTGGGGATGGCCCTGGTGGCGGGTCACCGGTTGCGCTGGGTAGCGCTGCTGGTGGTGCTCCACCTGTGCGGGACCTTCCTCACCCTGGTGGTGCAGCCGACCGTCGCGTTCCGGACGGGAAACCCGCTGCTGTTGACCATGACCGGTGAGTTCGTGGTCAAGAACCTGGTCCTGATCACCGCGGCCCTCGCGGTCATGTCGGCCGACACACCCGTGCGGCAGCGGGTGGCGCAGGTACGACAGCGGTGATCTGTGGTGCCGCGGGGCCCCGACCGGCCCCGCGGTGCCGTTCTCCTCCTACCCGCGGCGCGCCACGTGGGCGGCCACGCCGTCCAGGAAGACGTCCAGGCCGAAGGTGAAGTCGGCGTCCGCGTCCTCCTCCGCGCGCAGGTCGTCCAGGTCGAACACGCCCGCCTCGACCACCCGGCTCAACCAGGGCAGCCGGCGGGGGTCGACGACCCGCCTGAGCGCGGTCGAGTAGGCGCGGCTGAACGCCTCGGGGTTGTCCTCGTACCCGGCGGCCAGGTCGCCGGCCAGGCGCACCTCGCCGTTGATGAAGGTGAGCAGGCCCAGCACGACCCGCACCTTCTCCTCCTCCGTCAGGGGGGTCCCGGCCAGCGCGCCCAGGGCCCGGTCGAACCAGGCCAGGTTGCGCGGTCCGACGGGAGGTCCGCTGATCGGGACCCGGCTGAGCCACGGGTGCCTGCGGTGCACCGCCACCACGCCGTGCGACCAGGCGGTCAGCCCGGTCCGCCAGTCGCAGCCCGCCGGCAGCTCGGGCGGCTCCTCCATGGCCGCGTCGAACATCAGCGCCAGCAGCTCGTCCTTGCTCCGCACGTGCCGGTAGAGGGCCATCGTGGACCTGCCCAGCTGCTGCGCCACGTGGGCCATGGACACGGCGGCCAGGCCCTCGGCGTCCGCGACCCCGACCGCGGCCCGGGTGATGTCCGCGCTGGTGAGCGAGGGTTTGCGGCCGCGCCGGGGCGTGTCGCGCAGGCCCCACAGGAGCGCGACGCTGTCGGGTAGGCCGGTCTCCTCGGTCACGCGGCCGAGTCTAGGGCTTGGCCATCAATTGCGTATCAGCTACGCTAATTTGCGTATCGCATACGCACAGGGGGTTGTCATGATCGTGGAGGTGACCGGCCTGAAGAAGGCTTACGGGTCCACCGCGGTGCTGGACGGGGTGGACCTGGAGGTCGTCGAGGGGTCGATCTTCGCGCTGCTCGGTCCCAACGGCGCCGGGAAGACCACCGCCGTCCGAATCCTGTCCACGCTGACCCGGCCGGACGCCGGGCGGCTGCGGGTGGCGGGGTTCGACGTGGTGCGCGAGCCGGTCGAGGTGCGCCGGGTGATCAGCCTGACCGGCCAGTACGCGGCCGTGGACGCCGAGCAGACCGGGCGGGAGAACCTGGTGCTGGTCGGCCGGTTGCGGCGGCTCGGCCGGGCGGGGGCGCGGGCGCGGGCCGACGAGCTGCTGGAGCGGTTCGACCTGGTCGCCGCCGCCGACCGGCGGGTCCGGACCTACTCGGGCGGGATGCGGCGACGGCTGGACCTGGCCATGGGGCTGGTCGCCTCGCCCCGGGTGGTGTTCCTGGACGAGCCGACCACCGGGCTCGACCCGGCCGGCCGGGCGACCACGTGGGAGGCGATCCGCGAGCTCACGCGCACCGGCACGACGATCTTCCTCACCACGCAGTACCTGGAGGAGGCCGACCGCCTGGCCGACCGGATCGTGGTGCTGGACCGGGGCCGGGTGGCCGCGCAGGGCACCGCCGACGAGCTCAAGGCGCGGGTCGGCGGCGAGCGCGTCGACCTGAGCTTCGCCTCGGCGGGCGAGCTGCGCGCCGCGCGGGCCCGGCTGGGCGGGTTCGCCGACCCGGGGCACCGGGTGCTCAGCGTGCCGTCCGACGGCAGCGCCGCCCACCTGCACGCCGTGCTGGACGACCTGCGCTCGGCGGGCGTCGCGCCCGCGCGGGTGTCCTCGCACCGGCCGACCCTCGACGACGTGTTCCTCTCGCTGACCGGGGAAGGGGTGCCCGCGTGAGCCGCCCGATGACCGACCCCGTGGCCGGCCCGCTGGCCGACTCGATCACCATGATCGGCCGCAGCGTGCGCCTGGCCAGGCGCAACACCGACACGTTGGTCATGTCCGTGGTCCTGCCGCTGCTGATGATGACGCTGTTCGTCCACGTCTTCGGCGGCGCGATCGACACCGGCACCCGGTACGTGGACTACGTGGTGCCCGGCATCGTCCTGCTGTGCGTCGGCTACGGCGCCGCGTCCACCGCGATGTCCGTGGCCGACGACCTCACCAAGGGCATGGTGGACCGCCTGCGGTCCATGCCGATCCGCCCGTTCGTGGTCCTCACCGGCCACGTCGTGGCCAGCGTCGCCCGCAACGCCGTCTCCACCACCGTCGTCATCGGCGCGGCGGTCGCCATGGGCTTCCGGCCGACGGCGTCACCGGTGGAGTGGGCCGCGACGGCGGGTCTGCTCCTGCTCTACGTGCTGGGGCTGTCGTGGCTGGCGGCGGGGCTGGGCGTGGTGGCCAAGTCGGTCGAGGCGGCGGGCACGTTCAGCTTCCTCATGCTGTTCCTGCCCTACCTGAGCAGCGCGTTCGTGCCGACCGGCACCATGCCCGCGGTGCTGCGGGTGATCAGCGAGCACCAGCCGATCACGCCGATCATCGAGACCGTGCGCGGCCTGCTCACCGGCACGCCCGTCGGCGGCGCCGGGTGGGCGGCGCTCGCCTGGTCGGTCGGGCTGCTGGCGGTGTCGTTCACCCTGGCGACCCTGCTCTACCGGAGGCGCACCCGGGACTGAACCCACTCCTCGACCAGGTCGCCGGGCGTCGACAGCGCCACGCGCGCCTCCGGCGGCACCACCGCCCCCGGGTGGTGCCGACGTCACCGGACCAGGCGGTGGAGCACGAAGATCCCGCCGTGCAGCGGCCGGTCCAGGCGCTGGTCGTCGGTCGCCACGTACTCGTCGAGCACGGCGCTGATCCGGCGGTCCAGCTCGGCCAGCTCCTCGGGGGACAGGTGCAGCGCGAACCGCGCGTAGGTCCGCACCGACTCGGGCCCGGCCTCGGCCAGCTCCTCCTGGAACGCCTGGAGCGGGGCCATGGGCGCCGGGGGACCGTCGTCGCCCAGCGGCCCGTCCAGCCACCACGACCGGTCGGTGGACCGGTAGGGCTTCTCCAGGGCGCCACCCGCGCCCGCGCGCACCTCGCCGACCTCCAGGAACCCGGCGGCCACCAGTTGGCGCACGTGGTAGAGCACGGTGCCCGGGTCGCGCCCCAACCGCTCGGCCAGCTGCTTGTTGGTCAGCTCCTGCCCCATGCACAGCCGCAGCACGCGCAGGCGCAGCGGGTGGGCCAGGGCCTTCGTCTCCTGGACCGTCGCCGGACGCCGCTGCCGTTGCACCACGGGCCCAATCTAGTCGCGGCCAAACCGATGGAGAAAATCCCACCGATGTGTCAATCTCCACCAATGCACCTGGGGAGGGCGTTCTGGCGCCTGCTGGCTTCTTCCGGCTTCTCGAACCTGGCGGACGGCACGTTCAAGGTGGTCCTGCCGCTGGTCGCGGTGCAGATCACCCGCGAACCCGCGCTGATCGCCGGCCTCGTGTTCGCCCTGACCCTGCCGTGGCTGGTGCTCACCCTGCCCGCGGGCGCGGTGGTCGACCGCTTCGACCGGCGCGTGATCATGCTCGCGGCCAACACGACCCGCGCCGCGCTGCTCGCCGCGCTCGCCGGGGCGGTCGCGCTGGACGTGGCGGGCATCGGCCTGCTGTACGCGATCGCCCTGGGCGTCGGCGCCGCCGAGATCCTCTACGACACCTGCGCGCACTCCCTGCTCCCGCAGGTGGTGGCCCGCGACCGCCTGCCCCGGGCCAACGCCCGGCTGTTCGCGGTGGAGCTGACCGCCAACGAGTTCCTCGGCCCGGCCGCCGCGGGCCTGCTGGTGGCCGCGGGCGCGGTGGTGGCCTTCACCGTCCCGGCCGCGCTCTGGCTGGTGGCGGTGGTCGTGCTGCTGGCGGTCCGCGGCGCGTTCCGGGTGCCCCGGCAGCAGCGCACCACCCTGCGCGCCGACATCGCGGAGGGCATCCGCTTCCTGGTCCGCCACCGCCTGCTGCGCGCCCTGGCCGCCATGGTCGGCGTGTTCAACCTGGCGAGCAGCGCGACGGCCGCCGTGTTCGTGCTGTACGCGGTGGGGCCGGGTTCGGCCATGGGCCTGACCGACCGGGTGTTCGGCCTGCTGCTGACCACCCCGGCGATCGGCAGCCTGGCCGGCTCGCTCGCCGCCGAACGCCTGGTCGCCCGCCTGGGCCGCGCCCGCGCGCTCGGCCTCGGCTTCACCGCCGGCACCCTGCTCCTCGCCGCGCCGGCGGTCACCACCGACCCGTACGCGGTGGCGGCCGCGTTCGCCGTCGCGGGCTTCGGCATCGCCGTGCTCAACGTGGTCGCGATCTCGCTGCGCCAGCAGGTCACGCCGGACCGCCTGCTGGGCCGGGTGAACAGCGCCTACCGGATGGTCGCCTGGGGGACCATGCCGCTCGGCGCGGTCCTCGGCGGCGCGCTGGCCCACCTCGTCGGCCTGCGCGCGCTGTTCGCCGTCGCCACCGCCCTGGCGCTGACCGCCCTGCTCGGCCTGCTCACCGTGACCGACCGCCGGATCGACGAGGCGCTCCGGGCGGTGTCACCCGGTTGACCAGGCGCTCGACCAGGAAGTGCCCCAGGCCGATCCCGATCCCCGTGGTCAACGCCGAGAGCAGCGGCAGCACCGGCCCCGGAGTCCGGTAGACCGGCGCGGGCCCGGTGGCGGGCCCCGAGCGGGGCACCCGGAGCACCTGCCGGGCGGCGGCCTGGAGGCGGGTCGACACCTGCTGGTTCGTCCAGGCGATCACGTCGAAGTCGCCGAACTCGGCCAGCGCCGTGAAGCTGCGGTCCGCCGAGGCGACGCTGAACGTCCGGCACCCCCGGTCGTGGGCGTAGCGGGCGTGGGCGAGCAGCGCCTTCTCGGCCGCGTCCGGACCCGGCGCGACCACGCGGCTGGGCACGTTCATCTCGGTGAGCACGTTGCCGATCACGTCCAGCTCCGGTTCGGTCCGGGCGTAGCAGGCCAGCGCGTGGTGCACCGGCCCGGCCGCCCGCACCAGCGCGGTGATCCGCCCGCGCACCAGCTCGGGCCGGGGGTTGACCGGACCGATCATGTTCTCCAGGTCGATGAGCAGGACTCGCTGCGCCGCTTCCACTTCTCGATCTTCGGCACGCGACGCACCACGGGATCACTACCCGAACGGGTGACGGTCGCCCCGACCGCCCACGACCCCGCCCCGAAAGGGGCACGGCCGCCCCGCCGGTCAATGACCCACATCGACGCCGCGGGCATTCCGGCGAACGGCGGGCACCGGTTGCGAACACTATCGCAACATTGTTCGTTTCACGGGCTTCCGCGCGGGTGCGGCAGGCGTCCAATTGAGATGGGAGTACCGGGTTGTCGCTGGCAGGGGCCGGTGGAAAAGCTTCGAAAGATTTCGAAAAATATCGACAAGCGTTGACCCGGATATCGGGGGTGAATGACCATCGTGCTCATCGAGTGAGCCCGCACCGACGCCCGGCTCCGATCGTCCTCCGGTCCTGGTGCGGTGTTCCACCCCTGCACCAGGAAAGGACCAGTCGAGTGCGAAGATTCCTCCCGGCCCTGGCCGCGGTGGCCGCGCCCTTGGTCGTCGCGAGCGTGCTGCTCGCCGCCCAGCCCGCCTCCGCCGCCACCCTCACCCAGGTCACCAACTTCGGCACCAACCCGAGCAACCTGCGGATGTACGCCTACGTGCCGGACCGGGTCGCGGCCCGGCCGGCGCTGCTGGTGGCCATGCACTACTGCACCGGCACCGCGTCGGCGATCTTCAACGGCTACGCCCGCGACTACGTGACCGCCGCGGACCAGTACGGCTACGTCATCGTGTTCCCCGAGGCGACCCGCAGCGGGCAGTGCTTCGACGTGTCGTCCCAGCAGGCCCTGACGCGCGGCGGGGGCAGCGACCCGGTCGGCATCCTGTCGATGGTGAACTGGGCCAAGCAGCGCTACGACGTGGACCCCTCCCGGGTCTTCCTCACCGGGTTCTCCTCCGGCGCGATGATGACCAACGTGATGGCCGCGGAGTACCCGGACGTGTTCGCGGCCGCCTCGTCGTTCATGGGCGTGCCCGCGGGCTGCTTCGCCACCACCGACGGGTCCGCCTGGAACAGCCAGTGCGCCAACGGCCAGCTCACCAAGACCGCGCAGCAGTGGGGCGACCAGGCCCGCCAGATGAGCGGCGGCCACACCGGGCGGTTCCCGAGGGCGCAGCTGTGGCACGGCACCACGGACGACACCCTGCGCTACCCGAACTTCGGCGAGGCGGTCAAGCAGTGGACCAACGTCCACGGCCTGAGCCAGACGCCGACCGCCACCGACCGGCCCCAGAGCAGCTGGACCCGCACCCGCTACGGCGGCAGCGGCACCCAGCCGCCGGTCGAGGGGATCAGCGTCCAGGGCGTCGGGCACTCGCTGCCGCAGAGCGGCATGGTGCAGTACGCCATCGCGTTCCTGGGGCTCAACAGCACCGGGACCACCGACCCGACCACGACCACCAGCACGACGACGACCACCACGACCACCACCACGGACACGACCACGACGACGACCACGACGTCCCAGCAGCCGGGTCCGGGCAGCACGTTGGCGGCGGCGGCGAACCGGACTGGTCGGTACTTCGGTGTGGCGGTGGCGGCGAACAAGCTCAGCGACTCGACCTACGTCGGGATCGTGAACCGCGAGTTCGACTC